>JAJRPH010000508.1 GCA_024280875.1 Deltaproteobacteria bacterium
AATAAAATTTCTATAAATAATCATATTTAAAAATATAAAGGAATATAACGCATGTCAGAAAAAAAAACCGTAGAAGAATTTATTGCCGAACAGCGAGAATCCATTCAGGGGAATTCTGAATGCGGTATGTCTCACTACAATCTTGCGACCGGTTTGCTGAACTTAAGACAAATGGATGAAGCGGAAAAAGAGTTTAAAGAAGCCATCCGGTGCAGTCCGAGTCTGGCTGAAGCATATGTGCAGCTTGGCGGAATTTGTCTTCAGCGGGGGGATCTGGACGGGTGTCTGGAATATAATCTGGGAGGTATCAATGCCCGGCCTCGGTTTGCCGAAGGGTATGGCAATGTCGGGTTCGCTTATTTTCAAAAAGGAGAAATCGATAAAGCCATTACCGCGCTGGAAAAGGCCGTCAATTTTAATAAAATGTTTATCCAGGCCTATACGACGCTGGCAAACGCCTATCTGTTCAAGGGGATGGTGGATAAAAGTATTGAAACAAATTTAAAAGCCCTTGAGCTTGATGATAATTTTTCCATTGCCCATAACAACCTGGCCATTTGTTATCTGGAAAAGGAAGAATTTGACCTTGCGGTGTCGCATTGTGATAAGGCCAAAACGCTTGGGTATGAGGTGGCACCGGAGATATTAAAAGAGATTGACCAACACCGGAAATAACCTTATAATCGGGGATTCTTTTTTTCCTGAAAGGCGTAATAATAATTAACATTTGCAATGTCACCTTTTTTATTGACAAACTCGGTAGTAAATTTTATAAAATCTTTTTTTAATGTCTAAAATGTTAAATTTGAGAATTCCAGTATAGTTAACATTTTATTTAAAAAGTATAAATTGCGCCGGATTTTAGTTCTAATTAGAACCGAATATGCCAGAAATAGATGGTTTAATTTTTTAACGAAAGGGAGGTAACAATGGCAAAACACGAAACCCCTTTGCTGGACCAGCTTGAAAGCGGTCCGTGGCCTAGCTTTGTTTCCGATTTGAAACAGGAAGCCGCAGTAAGGGCAAAAAATGAAAAGAATATTGAATACCAGATCCCTCAGGACGTTGTTGAGGATCTGCTGGGTGTTCTGGAGCTTTCGTTTACAGACGGAACAACCCACTGGAAGCACGGCGGCATTGTCGGTGTTTTCGGTTACGGCGGCGGTGTTATCGGCCGGTATTGTGATCAGCCGGAAAAGTTTCCGGGTGTTGCACATTTTCATACCATGCGTGTGGCCCAGCCGGCTGGAAAATTTTACAAAACTGACTACCTGAAAAATCTCTGTGATCTCTGGGATTTTCGCGGCAGTGGCTTGACCAACATGCACGGTTCCACAGGGGATATCATTCTTCTCGGAACGACCACACCTCAGCTGGAAGAAATTTTTCATGAACTGACCCATAAGTTCAATCAGGATCTGGGCGGCTCCGGTTCCAACCTGAGAACCCCGGCTGACTGCATCGGACAGGCCCGCTGCGAATATGCCTGTTATGATACCCAGGATCTGTGCCATACACTGACCCAGGAATATCAGGACGAGCTGCATCGCCCGGCATTTCCGTACAAGTTTAAATTTAAATTTGACGGTTGTCCGAACTGTTGTGTGGCTTCAATTGCACGTTCTGATATGTCTTTTATCGGAACATGGAAAGATGATATCCGCATTGATCAGGATGCTGTTAAGGGATATGTTAACGGGGACTTCCCGCCTAACGCAGGCGCACACGCCGGTCGTGACTGGGGTGCTTTTGACATTCAAAAAGAAGTTGTTGATAATTGCCCCACTGAATGCATGAAATATGAAGACGGTAAACTTGCAATCAACAACAAAGAATGTACCCGCTGCATGCATTGTATTAACGTTATGCCCAGAGCTTTAAGACCTGGTAAGGAAACCGGCTGCTCGATTCTTGTCGGCGCAAAAGCACCGATTCTTGATGGCGCGCAGATGGGTTCTCTGCTGGTTCCCTTTGTTGAGGTAAACAAGGAAGACGGTTACGCGGCAATCAAGGAAGTGATTGAAGCCATCTGGGATTGGTGGATGGAAGAAGGCAAAAACCGTGAACGACTGGGTGAATTGATGAAACGTCAGGGTTTTCAGAAACTTCTGGAAGCAACCGGAATCAAACCGGTTCCGCAGCATGTTCAGGAACCGCGGACAAACCCGTACATCTTCTGGAAAGAAGACGAAGTAGAAGGCGGTTGGACGCGAGACGTTAACGAATATAGAAAAAATCATTTGCGATAGGAGGAATGCAAAAAATGGCTTTTATATCCTCTGGTTATAATCCAGACAAGCCCATGGAAAATCGGATCACCGACATTGGGCCACAGCATTTTGAACAATTTTATCCGGAAGTAATTAAAAAAAATAAAGGCAAATGGCTGTATCATGAAATTTTAAAACCTGGTGTTCTGGTTCATGTTTCAGAAACCGGTGATGAAGTTTATACAGTCAGAGTTGGCGGAGCCCGTCTTATGAGTGTAACACTCATTCGTGAAATATGTGAAATCGCTGATAAACATTGTGACGGATGCCTGCGCTTCACCACGCGTAATAATATTGAATTCATGGTTGATGACAAAAGCAAAGTCGACCCGCTGATCAAGGATCTTGAAAGCCGCAAGTTTGACGGCGGCAGTTTCAAGTTCCCGGTGGGCGGTACCGGTGCCGGTATCACCAATATCGTTCATACTCAGGGCTGGATCCATTGCCATACACCGGCAACTGATGCCTCAGGTACGGTAAAAGCAACAATGGATGAGGTGTTTTCCGACTTCCAAAATATGCGTTTGCCGGCACACCTGCGTATTTCCATGGCCTGCTGCCTGAACATGTGCGGTGCGGTTCATTGTTCTGATATCGCTATTCTTGGATATCACAGAAAACCGCCTTTGGTCGATCATGAGTATCTTGATAAAATGTGTGAAGTTCCCTTAGCGATTGCCGCATGTCCGACAGCAGCTCTTAAACCGACCAAGGTTGAGCTGGCAGACGGTAACAAAGTTAACAGTATTGCAGTAAACGAAAGTCGCTGCATGTTCTGTGGTAACTGCTACACTATGTGTCCGTCTTTGCCTCTTTCCGACAAAGAAGGTGACGGTATCGTTCTGATGGTTGGCGGTAAAGTATCCAACCGGATTTCCGCACCTAAGTTTTCCAAGGTTGTTGTTTCATTCATTCCGAATGAAATGCCGAGATGGCCGAGCATGACCGATCAAATCAAGAACATTATCGAAGCCTACGCATCTGATGCCAGAAAATATGAAAGGCTTGGTGAATGGGCGGAACGGATCGGATGGGAAAGATTTTTTTCCAAAACCGGTCTTGAATTTACACATCACTTGATTGATGATTTCCGTGATCCGGCATACTATACATGGCGCCAGACCTCGAATTTCAAATTCTAATTATCAACTATTTTTCCCAGGGATACGATATATATATCCCTGGGAAAAATAATATAAAAGGATAGATCTATGGAATTAGAAGAGGCAAAAGAGAAAATCGTTGAAGCATTGACAAAAAAAGCAAAATCCAAGTCAAAATTTTATTTCAATGATTTGGCCAAAATTCTTGATTTAAAACCCAGAGTAGCCAAAAAACTGATCAGCAAACTGATAGAAGAAGAAGTTCTGGAATACTGGTCAAGCGGCAGCACCACTATGTACGGACTGAAAGGTAAGGGAAAACAGGCTTCAGCAGAGCACGAAGATTAATTTTTTTTGCTTGAATGTGCTATTTTTCATACATAATTTATTACAATGCATGATGATTTGCCGATTGAGATTCCCAGAGTTCTAATTGCCGCCTTGCGGGGG
>JAJRPH010000509.1 GCA_024280875.1 Deltaproteobacteria bacterium
ATATCTTCGATACTTTTGGTTTGACTGCTCAGCTGAACTGTACTTTCGGCGATATAGTTCATTTCATCCTGTATTCGCTCAATACCGGCCATCGTATTTTCCGTTGCCTGTTTGCCGGCAGAGGATATCCGGTTGGTTGAATCCGCACTCCTGGCAACATAGTTTGCTTTCTCACTCGTCACCTCTGATGTCTGTTTGACTTCCTCCGCCGTGGTGGTGACTTCGCTGATTGAACTGGATGTCTCGGATGCGCTGGTCGCAAGCTGGGAAGCAGTGGTAGATATGCGTGTGATGGATGATACTACCAGATTGGTCGCATCCAGAAGGCTTTTCATCTGTTTTCGGAATTTCTTGCTACCGTCATTAAAGGTTCTCAATAAAAGTCCGATTTCATCTGATCGGTTGGGGTGGGTCAGCGGCACCACGGCAGTAAAGTCTCCGTCATTTAGCATATTAATCCGGTATGACAGTTCATTAATAGGTTTCGCGATCATTCTGGATTGAATAAAACCAAGCACTCCAACGATAAGAATTAATATCAGCATGCCCCAGAAGGTATTCTTTTTTAATTTTCCCAGCAGGGCAAATGCCTCATCTTTATCAATTTTTGTAATAATTGCCCAGTCAAAATCAGTGCCGATTTTTTCTTTTAATCCCAGATGCGAGTATGCGCTTAAAACTTCAATGCCCCTGTAATCCTTGCCTGTTTCAGTGCCGGTTTCATTTTTAAATGCCTGTCTTGCAGTTCGGGTATCTACTTTTTGTTTTAATATAGCTTCATTCCCCAGAAACCGTGAACTTGATCGCATAAAAAGGTCTGATCCGACGATATAAGTGTCGCGGGAGTCTCCCATTCCGGTTTTTTCCGAGATCAAAGCATTAATACGTGTAGCATTGATCTGACAGATTAAAACTGCATTCAATTCACCGGTATCAGCATATACCGGGGCACCCATAAAAAGAGCCGGGGCAGTGTCCTCATGATATTTAATAAGATCCGTCATAGACGGTATTTCGGTTTTTATGATTTTTTTCCATAACGCTTTTGTCGCTCCATCGGTCTCCACCTTAGCCTCGCTGTTGATATCGTACTCTATATTTTTGGCGGCGGAATACAGCGTCTGTCCATTTGCGTTGAGCAATATGATGTCGCTGTATCCAAACACTTTCATATAATACTCAAAAAGAGGGCTCATTTCCTGGTAGGTTTTGTTATTCAGCATGGTTCGGATATGCTGGGTTCTTGATAGCAGAGTGAGGTTTTTTATGCGGTCTTTTAAAAATTCAAGGGTTTGCACTTTTTTAATGCTGTTGACGGAAGCGATATGATTAAACACCTCTGTCTTCATTGCGTCCTTGGATAAATAATAGCTCAGAGTTCCCATTCCAATCAGTGGTATTAAACCCACTATAAAGAATTGGACGATCAGTTTGGCCATGATGCTTTTAGAGATGGACCGGAACATATTGATTTTCCTCCTGCCGTGTTAGAACCATAAAGATTAGAATATCATAAGTTGATGCACATTTTCTTGTCTGAAAGCAGCTTCTCAGCATCAAGAACGACCATGCCGTTTCCGGTAACTCCTTTGAGATAATCGGCCCGGATGCCGGTGAGTGTGGGCAGAGATGGCTGGATATCATCTTTTGAGATTTCGGCAACTCCCAGAACCTCGTCCGCCAGAATACCGAATTCCATTTCGTCAGATGTTAAAATAATCACCTGTGATAAATTGGTAAATCCCTTCTCCGGAAGATCAAAAAAAATTTTTAGGTCGACAACGGAGATGATTTCTCCGCGTAAATTAATAACGCCCCTGATAAAATCAGGTGTTCCGGGAATAAATGTCAGTATTTTTAAAGGATGAATGATACGTATTCGCTTTAATTCCAATGCATAAATTTCATGGGCAATCCGAAATTCAACCACTGTTATTCTGGTAAAGTGTTTATTGTCTCCAGGTCTGAGTTGAGCCAGTTTTTGAGCGCGGGTTTTTAGTATCTCTTCGGTAATAGGATCGCTTTGAGAGGGTTTTGCATTCATCTTTTAATCTGTTTTAATTGATTTAATTGTTTCAATCAGTCTTCCGGCCGCCATGCCTTCGGAATAAGGAAGAATTTCTTCTGCGTCCTTATGAGCCAGTAACGATAATGCATTTTGCATGCTTTTTCCGCTCTCGGCCGGCATTTTTTTTTGAAGGAGCAACATGCCTAAGGTAAAATGGGCCATTATAAATTCAGGATCAAGGTAAATCGACTGCTTAAGTGATTTTATCGAGTCATCGATGTCCCCGGCGGATTGAAAAATCGTGGATAAAAAATAATATATTTCAGGGTTTAGTTTTTCAGCGTCAATGGCTTTTTCACACCAGATTCTGGCGGACTCCAGTTCACCAATGTTTGCGTAGGATTTTGCCAGAAGTATCATTGATTCGGTTTTCATTAAAAAAGAATGATTGTTATTCTGTCCAGTTGATACGATGGTTAACAGTTTATTTACTGCTTGTAAGTAATTTCCCCGGTTATAATCATTGAATGCTTCCTGATAAATATCATATTTTGGTTTTTCAGGAGACCGGAAAGCCGCGCTGTCTGTAATTCGACGTGCATATTTTCTGTCGGTGATTCTTTTGTCGTAATGAACGGACACGGTGGGGCGCAAGCGATGATCATTCCGGCTGATCCTGATCGGATTTAAATTTTCTATGGTTTTTCTTGGCAGTCCTTTTCTGTGATACAGCGCATTGGAAAACCGGACTGGTGTGAATTCGGGAAGATTTACAAATCCGGACTCAGCCGGACCGGTAATCAGCCACCCGT
This sequence comes from Deltaproteobacteria bacterium, assembly GCA_024280875.1. Taxonomy (GTDB): domain Bacteria; phylum Desulfobacterota; class Desulfobacteria; order Desulfobacterales; family Desulfosalsimonadaceae; genus SURF-3. The sequence continues at coordinate 2,821 of JAJRPH010000509.1, forward strand.
TATCAATCACTAATTTCGACAGTTTTTGAAGTACACGGTTTCTGCCCTGGTCATTAAAATACATGAGAACATTACGGCATAAAATGATATTAATGGCCTCATAAAAATTAAGGGCTGCCGGGTAATGATCATTCATGAGGTTCAGCTGAAAAAAATTCACCATTTGTCGGATATGCGGCGCAATCTCAAAATAATTGCGGTCAGTCGGTGTAAAATATTTTTTGATGATTTTTTCAGGTGTTCCCCGCAGGGACCAGTTGGAATAGATGCCTTTTCTTGCTTTATTTAAAGCATTCGGGTTGATATCCGAACCGATGATTGTAATGTCCCAGTTTTTTAATACAGGCGCCATTTGATCGATTAAAATGGCAATGGAATAGGGCTCTTCACCGGTAGCACAACCGGCGCTCCAAAAAATAATTTTTTTTATTTTTCTTTTCGGGTGCTCTATGATTCCGCGAAGAATATGATCCTGTAAAATCTGGAAAAAATTTTTATCTCGCAGGAAATACGTTTCGCCAATGGTCAGCCTGTTGGTTAAAGCATCTACAATTTCTTTGGGAGGGGATGAATAGAGATTTTGGAAAAGCTGGTGAATGTCCGTATCAAGATCATTGATAACAGATTGTATCCCTTTGTTTAAAGCGTTCCATTTTTTTTCAGGAAAATGAAGGCCTATATGGGTTGTTATTAATTTGCTCAGTTCATCAAGCATTTTGTCCGGAATTTTTTTTGTCATGCAGGCTCTTCGATCTGTTTCAACTCATCAGTGATATGTTTTATTGTTTGTTCCGGGAAAAGAGTGTCAATATCATATATTAAAACAGTGTGTTCGTTGTATTTTGAAATTCCGGCAAGGAATTTTCCCATTCCCGGAAAAATATCAACCGACTGATCCAAAGGTTTTTGTTTCAGTTCCACAACATCTTCGACTGAATCGGTAATAAACGCAATGGTGTATTTTGAAGCCTCGGCAATTATAATTCTGTTTGAAATCTGAATATCTTTTGGCGGCAGCGTAAATTGTGCCCGGATATCGATGACCGGAATAAAAGTCCCTGCCAGATTCAGCAGGCCGAGGAGTAAATCCGGAGCCTCGGCCAGGTAGGTCAGGGCAACGGATCGGATAATATTTTTGACGGATTTAATAGATAAGGCATATCGCTGGTCGTCAAGAGCAAAAATTATAAACGTCTTTGTATTCATTAACGCTTAACCGCCTCAGGTTGAGTTCATAAGATAGATTACAACATTTTATAATAATACGCCATTATTTGATTTTTTTCAAGAGAAACGTTAGTTTACAGCAATTACCGTAAATCCGGTGATTATGACGGGAGTTAAAATATCTTTGATGTTGACATTTATGGACAAATTTAGGAACTTATCTGGTAAGTTAAGAAAAAATATTAAATAGTATTTGCCGGGTGCCGATTCAGGCTCAAAAGGGAAGACGGTGAAAATCCGTCGTGGTCCCGCCGCTGTAAGTGAGGACGAACACCGTATCATGCCACTGTTTCACGTTGCGTAAAATGGGAAGGCGCGGTTATTCGGAAGAATCACAAACCAGAAGACCTGCCGGGCGAATGGAGGTTATTCGTCGTGGTAACGAATTAACCACCGAATTTTAAATCCAGAAACAAGGATGAAGAAAGCGGGTGCAATCCTTAAGTCAAATAATGGCTTAGGGATTTTTTCATTTGATGGCTTCGTAAAAAGCTCAAATTCTGTGTTGCGCTGCATCCTTCGTTACTTAAAAGTACAAAAAGTACTTATCATCACGAAGGCTTTGCGCGCCTTGCCATTTTTATAAGATTGGTGAGGCTTTTTTCTTTGCCATCGAATCTGACTTTATGAATAATAATCTGATGCGTCAGGCCAAATTATGCTTAAACAAAAAATGTTGATATTTTTTATCGGGATCAGCATGCTGATTTTTTCTGTCGGGATCGTCTCAGCCGAAACCAGATCCATGAAGGACCAAACCGGCCGGACTGTGGAGGTCCCGGAATTCCCGAAACGGGTGGTTTCCCTGGCGCCGAGCATCACGGAAGTTATTTATGATTTGAATTGTGAAGACCGGTTGAAAGGCGCAACGACCTACAGCGATTTTCCTGAAGCAGCACAGAAGCTCCCGAAAGTCGGTTCCTATGTTTATCTGGATCTGGAAAAAATTGTTTCTTTAAAACCGGATCTTTGTATCGGCATTAAAGACGGCAACCCCAAAGGGATTGTCATGCGCCTTGAATCTTTTGGAATTCCGGTATATGCGGTCAATCCGAGAAGTCTTGAATCGATCCGGTCAACGGTTCTTGAAATCGGGAAACTGCTGCAGGCTTCAGATAATGCCCGGCGTGTGGTAGAGGTGATGGATTCCCGAGTTAATCATGTTCGGCAACTGGCTGCTACATCTAAACATCAGCCCCGGGTTTTTTTTCAGATCGGCATTTCACCGATTGTGTCAGCCGGATCAGATACATTTATTCATGAATTGATTGAAATCGCCGGAGGGGTCAATCTGGCGCAGGCATACACATCATATCCGAGATTTTCAACTGAAGATGTCGTTGTCGCTGCGCCGGACATCATAATCATTACATCCATGTCCAGGGGAAAAGCGTTTGATCAGGTAAAGGAAGAGTGGGGACAGTGGCCGAATATTCCGGCAGTGAAAAATGACCGGGTGTATCTTGTCGACTCCGATCTTTTTGACCGGCCGACCCCACGTTTGATTGATGCCCTGGAAGTATTGCTTCAATTAATACATCCGGAATTAAATTCTAAATCAGCAAAATTCTAATTTATCTGGGAACAATAATGTCTTCAGTTTTAAAGCGAATAATGGCCGTCTCAGCCATCATGATTTTTTTCCTTGCATGCGTTATGGTTTTAGGACTTTGTTTCGGATCATCAGGAACAGGAATCCGGTCTTTTGCCGAAACCATTGAAAGCTTTTCAAATCCCAATTCCCTGTATTACACAATTATCTGGAAAATTCGCTTCCCCAGAGTCATTATAGCCGCGATGGTCGGTGCCGCTCTATCTTTGGGTGGGCTTGTCTTTCAGGCGTTAATGCGAAATCCACTTGCGGAACCCTATATTTTGGGTATTTCCGGGGGGGCTGCCATTGGCGCTATTCTCGGGATTTTATTAAACCTGTCCCGGTTTCCGGGAGTCAGTTTTCTGGCATTTTTAGGCGGCATGGGAACATTGTTTCTGGTCCTCCTTCTTTCAACCGGGAAAACGCTGCTCAAAAAAGAGGCATTGCTTCTGTCCGGGGTGATGGTGAATTCCTTTTGTTCTGCTGTGATCATGTTTTTAATCTCTGTGACCCAGGACGCCAGGATTCATAATATTATGTTCTGGCTCATGGGCGATCTTTCGTCCGGGGGTAAAAGTGAAGCTCTGCTCATGGGAATAATCCTGCTGCCCTGTTTTGTAGTGATCTTCTGGTTTTCCAATTCAATGAATCTGCTGCTGCTGGGTAAGGAGATGGCGCTTTCAATGGGGGTGAATGTTAAATTTATCACCATATTTCTGCTTGTGATTACCTCTTTTATGGTGAGTGCAACCGTCTGTTACTGCGGTCTTGTAGCGTTTGTCGGGCTGGTTATCCCCCATCTTCTCAGGATGATATTCGGCACGGATCATAGGGTGCTGGTTCCGGCCTGCATATTCGGGGGCGGTGCATATCTGGTGTTGTGTGATTTGCTGGCGCGAACACTTCCCCTTCAGGGTGAAATGCCGGCCGGTGTCATCACGGCTTTAATCGGAGCCCCGGTTTTTATCTTTCTGTTAAAGAGGTCGGAATGATGGATGAAGTATCTGTTTGCGCAAAAAACATTTCCTATGCATATGACGGTGTTTCTGTATTAAGCAACCTGTCATTTACCGTAAACAACGGGGAGTTTTTCATTGTTATTGGTCCCAATGGTTCCGGAAAAACGACCCTGATGAAGATCATTGCCGGTCTTCTAAAGCCCCGGATCGGGAAACTTGAGATCAAGGGACAGTCGATAAAAAAATATAAACGAAAGATACTTGCCCGTAAGATTGCTTTTGTGCCCCAGCAGATCCCAACGGATTTTCCCTTTGTTGTCGAGGATGTGGTGTTGTTCGGCCGGTCCCCGCACCTTGGGACATTCGGACTGGCGTCTGTTGCAGATATCAGCCATTTAAAAAAGGCCATGAAGTTTACGGAAATCAGCGATCTGGCCCGCCGGCGATTAAACCAGTTAAGCGGCGGCGAGTGCCAGCGGGTTTTTATTGCTCGTGCCATCTGTCAGAATCCGGATATTATTGTGCTGGATGAGCCGACCGCTTCTTTAGATATCGCCCATCAGTTACGGATTATGGATATGATGGAAAAAATGAAGCAGGAGAAAAATATCACTGTGATTATGGTATCCCATGATGTAAATCTTGCTGCTATGTATGCCGATACTTTGATGCTGATAAACCGTGGTCAGCAGGTCCGGGTCGGACCGCCGGGGGCGGTGCTGACATACAAAACCCTGGAAGCGGTTTACGGCTGCCCGCTATTGGTGGATGGGAACCCGCTGGATAAATTGCCGCGGGTTACGCCGGTCCCGGGGCGGTATATCAAAAAAATGCCTGGCAGATGATGGGAACGAAGCATCTGTCCTGCTCAGCACTTTCTCTTATTTTAAGTATTTGTCAATTAACCGGTGATCTGTTAATTACTATAGGCCATTAGTGCAATTCCATATCAGGGCCTGGAAAAATATTTGGAGTATGCATATCTCTCATTCAATTCTCGAAAAACAGGATCATACCGCGATGAAGGCACCGGACCGAATTGTTCAGCTCGCCAAAACTTTTCATGATAATTTAGACAGTTACAAAAAAGGAATTTACAATGAAACCCAGGTGCGCCTGGAGTTCATTAATCCGCTGTTCGAGGAACTCGGCTGGGATGTCAGGAACAAGCAGGGGTATGCGGAAGCATACAAGGATGTCATCCACGAAGACGCTATTAAGGTTGGCGGGGTGACCAAAGCACCAGATTATTGTTTCCGGGTGGGCGGAAACCGCAAGTTTTTTTTGGAAGCCAAAAAACCGTCGGTGAATATCAAGGATGATATCCACCCGGCATTTCAACTGCGCCGGTATGCCTGGAGTGCCAAGCTGCCGCTGAGCATTTTAACGGATTTTGAGGAATTTGCCGTTTACGACTGCCGGGTCCGGCCCGCCAGGACCGACAAGGTGTCCCATTCCCGCATCGCCTATTTCAAATATACCGATTATGTTGATAAATGGCCGGAAATTAACAGCATCTTTTCCAAGGAAGCGGTCTTGAAAGGGTCCTTTGACCGGTATGTTGAAACCAACAAGGTCAAAAAAGGAACCACGGAGGTGGATAATGCATTTTTGCAGGAGATCGAGCGGTGGCGCGAGCTTCTGG
>JAJRPH010000510.1 GCA_024280875.1 Deltaproteobacteria bacterium
AGGGCATGGATACTTTTGATATCCTCTATGGTGGCGTTTCGGATCATATGAAATTTTTAGCGGTTATCTCTCGTTAAATCAAGGTTTTTATGTGCCATTTACTATCTGTTTTATTTTATTCGGGCGAATTCTCTCTCAGAAACAATGCCGCCACACCGTCCGAATCGTCCGTTTGATCATCCGGGACCGGTTTTCCGGTGTTCGGGTTGATTCTTATTTTAACCATGTTGTCCGGTACATCAAAGTATTCATACTCCTGATTTTCCAGGGCCTTTTTCATAAATTCCATCCAGATGGGAAGCGCTGCCCGGGCCCCGGTTTCTTTTGGCCCCAGGGTTAAGAAATTATCACATCCCACCCATACGCCGGTTGCTACCGCTGGTGAAAATCCGATAAAAAGCGCATCCTTATAGTCGTTGGTGGTGCCGGTTTTGCCGGCAATAGGATGATGGATGACCTGTGCTTTTTTCCCGGTCCCTTCCCAAATAACCCCTTCTAACATATTGGTCATAATCGCAGCGTTTTCCCGGGACATGGCAATTCGTTTTTCAATATTCGGCTTCCAGATGATCTGGTCGCCGGCATCTAAAACATCGACAATGCAATAGGGATGGATATAAATTCCCTGATTGGCAAAAACCGCGTATGCGGCGGTTAGTTCGGTTAAATTGATTTCAGATGTTCCCAGAGCCAGGGACAGGTATGGCGACAGTCTGGATTGAATCCCCATTTTTCTTGCGAAATCGATCACGCTGGAGATCCCCAGTTGATCAAGCAGCCGGACAGCCGGGATATTTTCCGAATGGGTGAGTGCTTTGCGCAACGTGATTTCACCCTGAAATGTTTTTGAAAAGTTTTCAGGCTGCCATGGTTTGTTTTTTTTTGCACCTGGAAAAGAGACCGGGGCGTCAAGAATCAAAGACGCCTGATTAAAACCCTGTTCAATGGCATGGGCGTACAAAATCGGTTTAAAAGCGGAACCCGGCTGTCTGCGGGCGGTGGTTGCCCTGTTAAAAGGGCTTTTATTGTAGTCATTTCCCCCGGACAGGCAAAGAATGCCCCCTGTGCGGACATCGATTGCGATCAGGGCTCCCTGGGGTTCCTGTTTTAAAGCAGGGTCTTTTTTCCGTCGTTGTTGCAGGTTTTTTATGCCATGGATGATGGCCTGGTCCGAGGCGTTTTCTAATTTGCTGGAAAGGGTTGTATGGACAGTCAGCCCGCCTGTGTATAGCCGCGTCGGACCAATTTCCTTTTCCAAAATCTTTTTTACGTAATCTACAAAATAGGGGGCTGGAGATGCGGCCTTGTTTTGTACTGCAACAAAGGGTTTTTCTGATGCTTTTCGGTACTGGTCATCCGTAATGATGCCGGTATCCCGCATTTGTTTTAAGACGATATTTCTTCTTTTGAGGGCCAGCTCCGGGTTGACCAGCGGTGAATAGGCGGATGGGGCTTTGGGCATGGCTGCAATCATGGCACATTCCGCAAGATCCAGCTTTGTTACGGGTTTTGCGAAAAAAATCCGGGCGGCGGATTCAACACCATAAGCGCCGCTGCCAAGATAAATCTGGTTCAGGTACCGTTCCAGGATCTCATCCTTTGTATACCGGCGTTCCAGCTGGATTGCCAGAAGCGCTTCTTTTATTTTTCGCAGTAAGGTCTTTTGCGGCGAAAGAAAAAGTGTTTTGGAAAGCTGCTGGGTGATGGTGCTGGCCCCCTGGACAAATTTTCTCGCCATAATATCGTATAGGATCGCTCGTGCAATGCCTTTCAAGTCAATGCCGCTGTGCGTGTAAAACTGACGATCTTCGGCGGTAATCAGCGCTTTTTGAAGATATGCGGGGATTTTTTCAAGTGAAACTGGATCCCTTTTTTCCTTGTAAAGTTCGGCCAAAAGTTTATTGTCGGCGGAGTAAATCCTTGTGATAGCCGACGGGGTAACTGTCTCAAGGGATCGGATCTGCGGCAGATCCCGGATCATAAATAAAAACATGCCGGCAATGCTCCCGCAGGCGACGGCAGTGCAAATCAGGATAAAACCGGTGATGTATAAGCGTTTGTTCATAAATTTAAATACGTTGTTTAGTAAGACAGCAGTTCTGTTTTTTCTTGACAGTAAAATAGGTTTGATGTTAACAAAATCTCAACTTTGATATTTATATTAAAAGTCAGATTTCGATGGCAAAGAAAAAAGTTTCAAATTTAAGGCGCGCAAATCCTGAGTGATGATTCGTACTTGTCGTACAATGAAGAAACGAAGGATGTAGCGCAACGCAGAAGTTGAACTTTTTTACGAAGCCATCGACTTTAAAGGCGCGTAGCTCAGCTGGCAGAGCGCTACCTCGACACGGTAGAAGTCATCAGTTCAAGTCTGATCGTGCCTACCAGAATTTTTAAGGGTTTGCGGATTTTTCCGCAAACCCTTTTTTATTTTTATAACCAAATTGTGCCCAATGATATTTAAAATGGTTTATAATGTTGTGAGCAAACTGACTATCTATGACTTTTTGCTCGGCATCAACGCCTTTAAAATCCCGGTGTTTGCTTTAAATTTTCTTCCTGTTTTTATTAGAAGCTTGAGTTCCTGTAATTCTTTTAAATCTCTCAAAACAGTCGCTCTATTAACAGTTGCATATTTTTTTGCAATACCAGGCGTTAATTCCAGGATTTCATCAACATCAAATTCCTGGTTAATCGGCATTTGAAGAATTAAATTCCGTTTTCTTTTAAAGGCGGTCTTTTTTGTATATTTAACATCAGCAAAGGCTTCATAGGTAAAATAGTGCCAAAAGATAGAAAATTGACTTTCCTGAATAACGGTTAAATTTTCTTTCAGACCGTCACGAAACCCCAGAACAGCATATTTAATAAAGCCTGTTAAGTTTTTGTTTTTCCTGGCTTGATCGAGCTGTCTATAATATTCAGGCCGGGTTTGGTTGTAAAAATTTGACAGGATATGTGAAACAATATTGGGAAGACCAGCTCTCAATAAAATATAGAATTCAAACAATCGGCCGGTTCTGCCATTCCCATCTCCAAAGGGATGTATCCACTCTATGTATACATGATTAATAATCGCCTGGATGACTGAAGTCGGAAAATTTTGCCCATCATTATAATGGAATTCTTTCCTTAGCCAGGAACAAAGATTTTTTATCAACTCAGGAACATATTTATAATCCGGCGCTCGGTAAGTTCCGACCACTCTGTTGTCTTCTCGAAACCTGCCTGGAACTGCATCAAGATGCTCGCCAAGATTTTTCCCAATCATTCGGTGGAAGTCTTTAATTAATTCCGGAGTTATAATTTGAATTTTTCCTCCTGAAACAATTTCACGCAGCAGTAAATTAAAAGCTTCGAG
>JAJRPH010000511.1 GCA_024280875.1 Deltaproteobacteria bacterium
CAAAAATCCTCCGGACCCGTGAAGTCAGGCAAGCGCTAAGCGGCGTCCTTCCTGATGTTTTAAACGTTTTTGCCAAAGACAGTAAAATGGGGAAATTCATCATGAAGATGGTGGGCAAGCTGCTTGCCAGGCTGCTTTCCCGTCCGGAGGATGTTTTTGAAGAAAACGATCTTGTGCTCTTGTTTAAAGATGAAGCCTTCATAAAAAATCTGGGCGCGCCGATGCCGGACATTATTAACGGGCTTTTTGATGTCATTCTCTCCATGGTAAAAACCATTGAAGAACGGCCGACGGATACAAAAGCCCTTGGCGAGATGATTTCTAAAATCTCCACCGGTCAAACCGGTGAGCTCATCACCCGATTATGCAGAATTGTAAATGATATCCATAAAGCTGATCCGGAATTTTTTGCCAAAGCCATGGAACCCGGGTTTAAAAAATGGGTTGAAGCAGTTGATTTCGGTGAAATCAGGGAAATGTTCGACACTTCTGCCGAAGACGGCCGGGCATTTGTACAGATGGCAAATGATGTGCTGTGGCAGTATCCGGCAAAGATGGTGCTGCTTCTGTCCCTGTTGCCGTCTCTGGTGAACCTGCTTACCGATACGATAGATATTTCCGTGGGCAAGTTAAACGAACTCCCGCCGGACATGTTGACCGATGTTGTTCTCTCCTTTGCAAGAGAAATCAACAGTGCTTCTGTTGCCAATGTGCTCAACCAGCTCACGGAAATCGTTAGAAAAATCCATACCGGCAGCGGCCTGCTGGGCGAACCCGGCGCGCCTCAGTTGCCCAAAGTCCTTTCAAAGATGATTGAAGAAATCGTTTCCCAGACAGACCCCATCACCTTATGGAAAGCGAAAATTGCCCTGGCGGAAACCGGTGCCACAATCGGTCAGGCAATGACCGAAGCCGTAAACAGCAAACCTGCCTTCAAGCAACTCAGCATGATCAAGGGGCCTGAAATCACCAATATTCGACTCAAGTCATTAAATCAAAAGCTGGCCGCCTGGGAATCCGTCGATGATGCGGAAATGGCAAAATCCATGGCCCAGCATCTGGCTGCCTATGATGTTCAGGAACTTGCCGAAGTTGTAAACAACACGCTCCGGATGATCAATCGTCTAGGAGATGAAAAACCGGCTGTTTTTACCGAATTTTCCGCTCAGCTTGTCAACGCACTCGATAATTACGAACTGGCGGAAACCGCCAAGCGATTTTTTAATGGCGTGAGCAAAGAATTTAAGCCGATTGCAAGGGCCATTGTTCCGGGTCTGGTCACATGGATTTGCGATGTAATTCAGCCGGAAGATGATGAATATGAAGATGATGCGGCCAAGGCTCGTGACGCGCTTGCCTCATTACTCGCAACAGAGGAGGTGTAAACAATGAAAGTTTTTAATGATGCCGCAACCCAGGTACAATGCGACTCAATCACACAATGGAAAAAAGACGGTAAGCCGGTTGTTGGATATACCTGTTCTTACGCCCCTGCTGAAATATTCTATGCCGCCGACATCCTGCCATTTCGATTAAGGGGAATTGAAACCGATGGTATGGAGGTGGGGGACACCTATTTCGGGCCGTTTATCTGCAGCTTTCCCAAATGCATTTTGCAACTGGCCGGCAAGGGAAAATTTTCTTTCCTGGATGGTGCCATTATCACACCGGGATGCGACGGCATGCGACGACTGGATGAATGCTGGCGCAAGGCTGGCGAAGATTTTGAAGGCATTGTGCCTGATTATTTTTATTATTTTGATGTGCCCCACAAGTCGGAAAACCACGGTATGGCATGGTATATTGAAGAGGTTAAAGAACTGATAAAGAGCCTGGAAAAACACTTTAATGTCAGTATCACCAAGGACAAGCTGACTGCCGCCATCAAGGTATTCAACAAAGGCCGGAAGATGCTCGATGAAATAGAAAGCCTGCGGTTCAAGGAAGACATTGTGGTTTCCGGAACCGATGTGTTTGCCGCGACCATTGCCGGAACCGTCATGCCCAGAGATGTTTACACCAAAGAGCTGAAAAAATGGGTCACAACGCTAAAAAAGCGCAAGACTTCTTTAAGCAAAGGAAAACATCGGGTGATGCTGGTGGGCAGTATCAGTGATGAAATCGATTTGTTTGAATTAATAGAAGATACGGGCAAGGCGATTATTGTCGGTGAAAACCTCTGCTTCGGTATCCGTTACGAAGGCAACGAGATTAAAGAGGATGGGGACCCGATTAAAGCGCTTGCCGAACATTATCTCGGGTCATCGGTTTGCCCCCGGATGTATGGCAAATATAAAGAACGGCTTGCCATGCTCAAAGAAAGAATTGCCAGCTCTCAGGCACAAGGCGTAATCATGCAGAACATTCGCTTCTGCGACCTGCACGGTGCGGAAAATGCCCTGTTTGAAAGAGACCTGGAAGCAATGGGCATTCCCTGCCTCCGGGTGGAGCGGGAATACGGACCGCATATCGATGCCGGACGAATGAAGCTCCGGATTAACGCCTTTCTTGAGCGAATTGACGGAAGCAAAGAAATGGAAATAAATGCAAAACCGGCCAAGAAAATGTCTGTTAGTGCTTAAAAACGAGATACAGATTTTGATAAAAAGGTGCTGAGCAAGGCCAGAGGGAGGAAGACGTACAAGTCGTACTTCCCAGACTCATAAAAGGCCCGATAACGAAGCTCAGCACTTTTTAACAAAATCTAAGGAGAAAAAATATGAGACCCGAGATACAGGAATACAACTATGACTGGCTGATGGGGAGTACGCTCAAAGCCGCAGCCGCTGTTCCACTTGGCACACAAAAAGAAACCGAACTCACGTATCGGTATATCCCTTACTATAAAAATGTGGCGAAATCATTTATCGATGCCGGAGATCCCGGTGTTCAGACGCTGGAAATGCTGGCCAAGTATTATGAAAATATACTGACCGCACGTGCACAGGGAAAAAAGATTTGCGCCACGACGTTCTGCAATTCACCGGTCATCCTGTATGCCATGGATATTGTGCCGGTCACGTTTGAAATATTAACCGCCATCGGCGCCATGGTCTGGAAAAGAGGGATGTTCGACTATATGGACTACTGCTGTGAAGTCGGCATGCCGGAAACATCCTGTTCCTCCCAGCGGGGTGCCCTGGGTGCGGTCCTGGGGGGACTTTTTGAAAAAATTGACCTTGTCATCTGCGACACACCGGGTGTTTGCGACACCAATGCCAATGCCTTTGCCTTTGCATCCGAATATCTGGACAAGCCCTTTTTTCAGCTGAACTACCCTTCCAGCATTGGAGACGATCGCAGCCAGCAATATCACATTGATGATTACAAGGAGATGATCAAATTTGCGGAGCAGCATTCCGGCAATAAACTCGATTATGACCGACTGGCTGAAGTGCTTGCAGAAGTTGACAAACAGGATGCCATGATCGCCGACCTTGAAGACATGCTCATGCTCAAACCCACACCGGTACCACCCATGTACAACTTGGCGCTCTATGCCGGCCGGTTCTGTTTTTCAGGCCATAAAGAATATACAAAACTTCTGGAATCCATGGTTAAAACTGCAAAAGAATATGCGGCAGCCGGTATTTCAGGCCTGAAAAACGGAGAAGAAAAACTGCGCGTGTTCATGTGCTACATTGATCATTATACGGTGGACGTAAACTTCTATAACTATATGGAAGAACGGGGAATCGCCCATGTCGGATCCATCCTGACCCGCAATTTCAAAAACGACAATAAGTATGCCGAAGAAATGCCGGGCTCCAGCTACGGCATCGACACCTCGACACCGGATGCCATGCTGGACACCATTGCCCAGATGAACGCCCGGCTGCCCATGGTCCGCTCCATTCGGGGGCCCTATGATAAAAAGGGCATGTGGCTGGAGGAATCACTGGTCTGTGCAAAAATGTACGATGCGGACTGCATGATATACAATGGCACACCGGGCTGCCGGAATACCTGGGGCATGGTGAAGCCGTTTGCAAGGGACGTTGAAAAACACGGTTATCCTACTCACATCATGTATGATGATGCGTTTGATGACCGTGTTGAATCCTGGGAAGCCACCAAAGAACGTTTGGATGAATTTTTTCATGTAAGGGGGTTGTTATGAATATCGTTGCAGGGTGTGATGTCGGCTCTTTAACCTCAAAGACCGTTATCATGAAAAATAACCGGATCATCGGCAGCAGTATCATCAAGTCAAAACCAAGGCCCAAGGATTCCGCTGATGCGGCTTTTCAGGAAGCGCTTACGAATGCCGGTGTATCTAAAAATGACATCAAATACTGCATCGGCACGGGTTACGGCCGGGAAAAAATCGAATTTGTTGATGAGATAGTATCGGAAATCAAATGTCACGGAAAAGGGGCGCGCTGGATGCTGCCGACGGCCGAAACGGTGATCGATATCGGCGGCCAGGACTGCAAAACCATGAAGATTGACAAGAACGGAAATGTCGGCCGTTTTTCCGCCAATGACAAATGTGCATCCGGCACCGGACGTTTTCTGGAAGTCATGGCAAAGGTCTTGAATGTCGGCATTGATGAACTGGGAAAACTGTCCGCCAAAGCCAAAGATCCGATAACCCTGGCTTCCACCTGTACGGTGTGG
>JAJRPH010000512.1 GCA_024280875.1 Deltaproteobacteria bacterium
AAAGTCAGATTCCGATGGCAAAGAAAAAAGCTCCAAATTTGAGGCGCGCAAATCCTGAGTGATGATTTGTACTTAGCGTACCATGAAGAAACGAAAGATGAAGCGCAACAAAGAATTTGGACTTTTTACGAAGCCATCAATGCTTAAATAAATTATGATTATCCTTTACATATACAGAAGCAGGCTCTATAAACTTCCAGTAAAAAACTATTAGAATCGTATTATTTTATATTATGAGTCGAAAAATTTTTTCAATTGATATCAGGGACAATGGGATTTCCGCTTTACTGGTTGAAAATACCATCAAAGGAAACAGGATCCATACCCAGATGCATATTCCATATCCGGATGTCCCGGATGTCAATCAAGCGCCTGAAAATAACCTCAATAGGATCTCCGAAACCTTAAGCAGAATTGTTAAAGAAATAAATGTTACCGGTGCAGAATCTATTGTTTCCATTTCACCTGAATTTGTATCATACAGGAACCTGCAGGTACCGTTTAAAGATCGTAAAAAGATTCATCAGGTGCTTCCGTTTGAGCTTGAGCCGACACTGCCGTATCCGATCGATGAGGTAATCATTGATTTTGAAACAATTCTTCAGGCTGAAAAAACGGATATCCTTGTCGGAGTGGTTAAAACCTCTGAAATTACCGGGATACTTGATATACTCAAAGATTTAAATATTACACCATATATTGTAACGCCCGGCGGTTTTTCTTCCGTACTTTGCCTGTCAAAGTTCACTGAAATCAATAATAATTTTATTTTCGTTGATGTTGATGAAAAATATACCACTGTTTTTGCAGTCGTATCCGGTCATGTACATATCGCCAGATCCTTTTATTCAAAAATGGCAGATCCGCAGTTAAAAGCCAAAAAAATATCTGATAATATTATGCAGATCATAGCGGCATTTGAATCATTGTTTGTCAGAGATTTTGAGCCGTCAAAAATTTTATTATCCGGAAGCGGAATAGACACAGACGTTTTAAAGCGGGAGATCGAAAATTCTATGGGAATTATGGTCACCCCGGTCGATATGTTTGAGGATGTAAATTTAAAACTCACCATTTCAAGCGATCAACCCTTTGATTCCGCCTATATGAATAATGCTCTCAGTCTGGTGGCCGTTGAAATTCTGGGTATCCGCACGATTAATTTTTACGGTGAACGTTCCATTATTAAAAAATACTGGGAAGAATACAAAAATGATTTTATCAAAACCGGGCTCATCGCGGCATTTGTATTTGTTCTTGCCATGTTTAACGTCCTGTTTGAAGCACATTTTCTTCAAACGGAAGAGAATCAATTAAATCGTAAGATTGCATTTGTTTTTCAATCCACATTTCCTGATGTCACAAAAATCATAGCCCCCCTGAAGCAGATGAAAGTCCGTGTTGGGCAGGAACGGGAAAAAAACATGTTCACCGGAAAAATCGAAGATGAAGTACTGAACATTGACATTATCAATGAAATCAGCTCCCGGATTCCCAAAGAACAGGATGTGGAAATAACAAACTTTGTCAGGGGAGACAACAGTTTGATCATTTCAGGCAATACCGATTCTTTTAATAATGTTGATGACATTAAAGGCAGGCTGGAACGCGCTGAGATTTTAAACAATATTACGATCAGTTCGGCAAATCTTGAAAAGTCATCAAATCGAATTCAGTTTAAACTGAAAATAGATCTTTAAGAACGGGGTAAGAAAAATTATTAAAATAAATTTAAATATGAACAAGCGTGAAAAAATTGCCGTCACTTGCGCCGCCCTGTTTTTGGGGTTGTTTATCATCACCCAGCTTATTGTCGTTCCGGTATTTGAAAAACGCGATGATCTTAAAAATCAGATATTGGAAAAAAATAATACCCTGTTGGACATGAAAATACTTCGATCTGAATATTTTACCATGAAGGAAAAACTGGAATCATCCCAACAGGGTTTGAAAAAAAGATCCGTCAATTTCACGCTTTTTTCCTTTCTTGACAAACTGGCCGGAAACACAGGCCTGAAATCTCACATTGCTTATATGAAACCATCCACCAGTGTTAAGGAAGATTCCGGTTTAAAAATTTCACGTGTTGAATTAAAATTGCAGGATGTAACGATGAAGGACTTAACATCCTATTTATTTAATGTGGAAACTTCGGAAAACATGGTCATTGTTAAACGGTTATCCATAACAAAAACCGGGAAAGACACCGGGCTGGTCAGTGCCGTGCTACAGGTGGAAACATTTGAGTCATAACTATTGATTGATCAGGATTAAGCTTTCATGAAAAAAAAGATCGTCTACACCGGATATATCATTATCGTTACGGTATTTTTTCTTTACTACCTGTTCCCCGGTGATGCTGTCACTTCATATATCAATTATCAGATTAACAGCAAGTCTCCCGGCGTTCAACTATCCATTAAAGAATTAAAGCCGAGTTTTCCGCCGGGTATGAAATTGTTTTCACCGGATTTGCTGCATCAGAATCAAACCATTATCAACGCCGATTTTTTAGAAATCAAACCTTCGTATGTCTCCTTGTTTTCAAATGACAAAACTTTTTTTATTAAGGGAGATATTTATGACGGCCGTTTGAATTCCACTGTTCGCATTGCCAACATAAGCGCAAGCCCTGAATTTGATCTTGACGCAAAGTTTGTGGGAGTTCAAATTTCACGGATACCGGCTATTAAAGAATTTGAAGCATACCAAATTTCAGGTATAGCTGATGCCAACCTTGTATACAGCAACAAGAAAGTAAAAGCCGGAAAAGGGAATGTTAGTATCATTGTGAGAGACAGTTCGGTTCGATTTACCCCGGCTTTATTTGGCGTTGATCAGTTGGCATTTAAAACAATTAACGCGGATTTTGAGATAATTAACCAGCGGGTGACGCTAAAAAAACTGAATATCGACAGCCGTGAAGTATCCGGCAGTGCCACCGGTTCGATTATTTTAAGGAATCCGATTAATCAGAGCACGATTAATCTTCGCGGTGAAATCAACCCGCATCCGTCGTTAATGAAACAGCTTGGCAAAATTTTTCCACTTGAAATGATTTCAAAGAAAAAATCAAAAACCGGCGGTATCCCGTTTCGCCTTACCGGGTCTTTGGAACGACCGAACTTTTCGCTTAGATAAAAATTTGAACTTGATGAACGTGAACCGGATCTCTCACGTTACATTTTGTATGTATTGAATATTATATAATTCTTAAGATTTTACTTATGTTTAAAAATTTATTTTCCACATTAAATATTTTACTGGTAACAGTTCTGTTATTTTTAAGTGTTAAGCTAGGCTACCAGATTCTTTCCGCAAAATTAGTACAGGTCTCATCTTCTGATTTAGCGGCGCTTGCCGGCCCTGACTCGTATATAAAACACACAAAAAATTCCATAGAACAACAGAAAATCAAAAAGATTACAGCTTATCAGTCAATCATCAA
>JAJRPH010000513.1 GCA_024280875.1 Deltaproteobacteria bacterium
AGGATGTTCGGCCGCAAGGAGACCGGCGGCAAAGTTGAAATTCTGATCATCAATTATGCGGCTGCTGCAAAAAATATCAAAGCCGGCGGAAAAATTGAATTCGAATGCCTGGTCAAGACGTCCAAATCACCCAAACCCGGCATTCGCATCGATTTCGGGGCTGATTTAAAAGCAACAGTATCAGCAGTTCACGAACGAACCTTTACCCTTGAGTTTTTCAGTGAAAAACCGTTTGACGAGGTGATGAACAATAACGGCGTGATGCCGCTGCCGCCTTATATCAAACGGGAGCAGGCCACTGATCCCAAATGGAATGATAAAACCAGTTACCAGACGGTTTACGCAAAATACAAAGGCGCGGTGGCAGCCCCCACCGCCGGACTGCATTTTACCGGCGAAATGCTTGAAAACTTAAAGGACAGGGGCGTTTTAATTGCCCACATTACGCTTCATGTGGGATACGGCACATTCATGCCCATCCGGTGTTCGGATATCCGAGACCACCAGATGCATTCGGAACATTTCATTATATCCGAAAATACTGTGGAAATGATCAACGCAGCAAAAACAGACGGCCGAAGGGTGGTGGCTGTGGGCACCACATCGGTGAGAACACTGGAATATATTGCCGCTGAAAAGGGCCATATCCGACCATGCAGCGGCAGCTGTGATATTTTCATATACCCAGGCTACACGTTTAAATGCGTTGATGCAATGATCACCAACTTTCATCTGCCCCAATCCACGCTAATCATGTTGGTGTCGGCATTTACCGGGCGGCAAAATATCCTGAAAGCATATGAGGTTGCCGTAAAAGAAAAGTATCGGTTTTTTAGTTATGGGGATGCGATGTTTATTGAATAAATGATGGCTTCGCAAAAAGTTCAATTTCTGCGTTACGCTTCATCCTTCATCAATTCAGCGTACAAAAAGTACGCATCATTTCTGAAGGACTTGCGTGTCTTGAACTTGAAGCTTTTTTCTTTGCCATCAAAGATTAATTAATAATG
Organism: Deltaproteobacteria bacterium; assembly: GCA_024280875.1. Taxonomy (GTDB): domain Bacteria; phylum Desulfobacterota; class Desulfobacteria; order Desulfobacterales; family Desulfosalsimonadaceae; genus SURF-3. The sequence goes on from JAJRPH010000513.1 coordinate 1,011, forward strand.
AGAAAAATATGATAAAATTTCAGATAGATAAAAAATCAAGTGACACACAGGCGCGGGCCGGCGAACTTACAACCCCCCACGGGAACATCAGCACCCCCATATTCATGCCGGTTGGAACCGCCGGAACCGTTAAGGCGATCATCCCCGAGGAACTCCATAACTGCGGGACTCAAATTATTTTAGGCAACACCTATCATTTATATCTCCGGCCCGGGATGGAAGTCATCCGCCAGTTTTCAGGGCTCCACACATTTATGAACTGGAACGGCCCGATCCTGACCGACAGCGGCGGATTTCAAATCTTTTCTCTGGCCAAAATTTCCAAGACCACGGAAAAAGGATTTGATTTTCAGTCCCATATTGACGGCTCCCGGCACTTGATTACCCCGGAAGACGCAGTGGACATCCAGACCACCCTGGGCGCGGACATTATCATGTGTTTGGACAGCTGCATCCCCTATCCGGCAAATGAACAACAGGCAAAAGATGCTTTAGAACTCACCACCCGGTGGGCTGAACGCTGCAAAACCAGATGGAATGAGATAGCTGAGCGAAAAAATTCGCTTTTCGGGATTGTCCAGGGCGGTATGTTCAAACATCTTCGGCAACAATCCGCCGAAGAACTCATTGCTCTTGATTTTCCCGGTTATGCGGTGGGCGGGTTGAGTGTTGGCGAACCCAAAGACCTGATGATGGAAATGGCCGATCATAGCCTGCCTCTGCTGTCGGAAAAAAAACCCAAATATGTCATGGGCGTGGGAACTCCCGAAGACCTGGTGGAGCTGGTCTCTATGGGGGCGGACATGTTCGACTGCGTGATGCCCACGAGAAATGCCCGAAACGGCAAGCTGTTTACATCTTTCGGCGCCGTCAATATCAATAATGCGAAATTCAAGAATGATACTGATCCCGTGGATTCGGAATGCGGCTGTTACACCTGCAAAAACTACTCCCGGGCTTACCTGAATCACCTGTACCGGTCCCGGGAACTGCTGTCTTACCGGTTAAACACCATCCATAACCTTCATTATTACCTGAACCTGATGCAAAACATGAGAACGGCCATTTTAAACGATTCCTTTAGGCAATTTAAAACATCATTTTACGCTAAACGGGATAAAGATACTTAATCACTACAGAGTGTTTTATTGGGTATGAAAGAATCCGGATTTAAAAGATGACATATGATTCTGTCTGCCTTATCCTATATCCATAGAAGTGGTTGCAATATTACCCGGTTCATTTTATGATCTCTTGAAAAACGACCAAAACAATTAACATAATTGAATAAATACTTTTGGAGGATATTATGAAAGAAAAAGTTCAAAAAGTGATTGATAAAATCAGACCTTCTTTACAGGCAGATGGCGGCGATGTGGAACTCATCGATGTGGTGGATGGTATTGTCACGGTAAAACTCCAGGGCGCATGCGCGGGATGCCCGATGTCCCAGATGACATTAAAAAACGGTATTGAGCGCCTGGTTAAACAGGAAATCCCTGAAATCAAGTCGGTTGAGAAAATAGATTAAATAGGAGCCGGAGACCACAATGACCATTGCAAAACAGATTGAAGGATACATGTCGAGTGCTTCATGGATCCGCAAAATGTTTGAAGAAGGAGCCAAACTAAAAGCTGCACACGGCGCTGAAAATGTGTTTGATTTCAGCCTCGGCAATCCCAATCTTTCCCCGCCCACAACCTTCAACCAGAAATTAAAAGCACTTATTGATTCTGAAAAACCGGGAAGTCACGCCTACATGCCGAACCCCGGCTACCCCTATGTGCGGCAGGCCGTGGCAACGTATCTGTCTAAGGAACACGGCACGAATATTACTGAAAATGAGATCCTGATGACCTGCGGTGCAGCCGGCGGTTTAAATGTCATATTAAAAACCATTCTGGATCCCGAAGACGAAGTCCTGACGCCTACCCCGTTTTTCGTGGAATACAAATTTTATGTGGAAAACCATAACGGTAAGCTGATCACCGTCAAAACCCGGCCGGATTTCACCCTGGATATAGAAGCTATTGAAGCCGCCATCACCAGCAAAACCAAAGCGGTGATTATCAACTCTCCCAACAATCCCACAGGCCAGATATATTCCGAAGAGAGTCTGAAGCAGTTGGGATCGCTGTTAAAAGACAAAAGCCTGGAATTGGGACGTACCCTTTACCTGATCTCTGATGAACCTTACCGAAAAATCACCTATGACGGGATTAAAGTCCCGAGTATTTTTCACTGTTATCCGGAAAGCATTATCACCACATCTTATTCCAAAGACCTTTCCCTGCCCGGTGAACGCATCGGCTATATTGCGGTCAATCCGTCGGCAAGTTTTCTTGCAGACCTGATCAACGGTATGAGCCTTGCCAATCGAATCCTGGGTTTTGTGAATGCACCGGCACTCATGCAACGGGTCATTGCCGAACTCCAGGGAGAGACGGTTGATATGTCCCAATATGCAAAAAACCGCGAACTCCTTTGCAGCGGCCTTGAAGCGTGCGGATATGAATTTATCAAACCGGCCGGTGCCTTTTATCTATTTCCTCAGTCACCCATTGCCGATGATGTTAAGTTTGTCCAGACCCTTGCCGAAGAGCTGATTCTGGCCGTTCCCGGTACAGGCTTCGGCGGCCCCGGTCATTTCCGGATCGCATTCTGTGTGGCGGAAGAAACCATCACTAACGCGATGCCTGGATTTGATAGGGCGATTAAGAAGGTTAGGTAGGAGGTCGCTATGAAAAAAACCCGCAAATCCTCTTTTTCCGGAAGCTGGTATCCGGCAAACCCTTCCGAATGCGAAAAGGAGATACAATCCTTTTTAAAAGAATCCCGTTTTCAAACAATTCCAAAAGCTGACTATATCGGCGGGATTGTTCCCCACGCGGGGTGGTATTTTTCCGGCAATCTTGCGTGCCGGGTAATTTCCGCATTAAGCGCCCCGGATGCGAAACAACAGCCTGATGTTGTCGTTGTTTTCGGCATGCACATGCACCCTCGCGCCACTCCATGCATCATGACTGAAGGCGCATGGGAAACACCATTCGGAGACATTGAAATTGACTCCGAACTTTCCGGTCGCCTGGCGCAAAATTTTTCCTTTAACATTGAAACTCCCGACCACTTCACCCCGGACAACACCATTGAACTCCAGCTGCCGTTTATCAAATATTTTTTTAATACCTCCCGATTAATTCCCATTGGGGTGCCGCCGGACGGCAAAGCCCTGGAAATCGCCCGGAGTCTTGCGGAAATGGCGAAACAGTCAGACTTAACGATGAAAGTGGTGGGGTCAACAGATCTTACCCATTACGGATCCAGTTACGGATTTGCGCCCGTGGGACCGGGCAAAGATGCGGTTGACTGGGCCCGGGATCATAATGATCGAAAATCCATTGACCGGATGCTGGACATGGACCCTGAAGGCTTAATTACCGAAGGGCTTGCCAACCAAAACGCCTGCTGCAGCGGTGCGGCCGCAGCAGCCGTTGCCGCAACAAATACGCTCGGAGCAACGCATGCTGAACTGGTTGGATACAGTTCAAGTTATGACAAACATCCGGGAGATTCTTTTGTGGGATATACCGGGGTTCTTTTCCACTAATAACTTCTTAACATTATTAGCAGCCAACCAAAAAGCTGAAAATACTTGACATAAGTCGCTATCTTCCATATTGATATATAACTAATCCCATATTTATTGGCTGAGGATACGGTTCCATTACCGTCAGACCATACCCAATGACAACTTACAGAGGCATCTTTCCGAAATATTAACCATAGAAGAGGGAGGCAAACATGCGCATAGTAGATTACCAGAATATCCACCAGATGTTAAAAAAAACAGTTGATTCAAAATCCGACACAATAGCTTATCGGTGGTTTCTGGATTCGGAAGGCACATCAGAATCAGTCACATGGGCTGAATTTTATGACCAGCTCAAGCAGGTCGGCAAAAGTCTCATGGCTTTGGATGTCCAGAAAGGCGACAAGGTCATTATTCTCAGCTATACCTGTTACAAATGGGTTTTGGCCGATATGGGCATCACATGTTCCGGCGCAACAACTGTCGGCATCTACCAGTCAAACCTTGCGGAAGACTGCAAATACATTATCAATCATTCCGATTCCGTTGTTATTTTTGCTGAAAACCAGGAGCAGCTGGACAAAATTCTTAAAATCAAAGATGGAATCCCCAATATCCGGAAAGTAGTCCTTTTTAATGGCGCTACCCAGAATGACTGGATTATCAGCTTTGATGATTTCATTGCGCTGGGAAAGAATGTCACTGAAAAAGATTATCAGCAGCGTGTCCAGGAAGTAACGCCCCAGGATGTTGCCACCATCGTTTACACCTCCGGGACCACCGGCGTTCCCAAGGGAGCGGTCATCACCCAGGATAATGTTATTTTCACCGCGCAATCCGTGGAAGGCTGCTCGGATGTCCTGGATGGGGATGAAGGCTTTCTCTTTCTCCCGCTGGCCCATATCTTTGCACGGACACTGGTTTACGCTTCCATGCTGTTCGGCATCACCACCAATTTTGCCCGGGGTATGGACACCATTGTTGATGATTTAAAAATGGCACGGCCGCACTGGTTCCCAAGTGTGCCGCGAATTTATGAAAAAGTGTATTCTAAAGTCGTCAGTGGCGCGGAAGCCGCCGGCGGCGCCAAGCTGAAAATCTTCAACTGGGCCCGCGGTATCGGCGACCAGGTGGCAGACTGCCGATTGAACAAAGAACCGATTCCTCTGGTGCTCGGCATCAAGTATACAATCGCCTCAAAACTCGTATTCTCCAAACTACATGCAGCGCTTGGCGGGCGTATACGATTCTGTATCAGCGGCGCGGCGCCCCTTGATCCGACCATTGCAAAATTCTTTATCGGCGCTAACGTTATTATCCTTGAAGGGCTTGGCATGACGGAAAACACTTCCTTTACCAACGTTAACCGCTATGACAACTACCGCGTCGGCTGGGTCGGCCCTCCGGGACCGGGTATTGAACAAAAGATTGCCGATGACGGCGAAATCCTTTTCCGCGGCCGCAATATCATGAGAGAATACTATAAAATGCCTGAAGAAACAGCCAAAAACATCTCGGCTGACGGATGGCTCCATACCGGCGACCTGGGTGAAATTGACTCCGAGAACTTTCTCCGTATCACCGGCCGTAAAAAAGACCTTATTATTACCGCTGGCGGAAAAAATATCGCTCCGTCCGCCATCGAAGGAACCATTGCAACTTCCAAATATATCAATCAGATCATGGTAATCGGAGACAAACGCAAATTTTTATCAGCGTTAGTCACCCTTGATCCGGACAATGTTGCGGAATATGCCAATGCAAACGGTATTAAATTCAACAAGTTTGAAGAACTGTTGAACAACGAGAAAATCGTCAAACTGATCACCGGTGAAGTGGCGGAAAAAAATAAAAATTTCGCAAAATTCGAAACCATCAAGAAAATCACATTGGTTCCGGAATTTACCGTTGAAAATAAAATGATGACTCCCACATTCAAGGTTAAAAAGAATGTGGCAATGGAAGAATACCAGGCCAAAATCGACGCAATGTATCCGAAAGACTGATCCGGCATCAGCTGGCTTGGCTAATCGATAATACCAAATTGTCATCCAACGAAATCCCCTTGCTTTTAACCGATAAATAAAGGTAAGGGGATTTCTTATCACAATTAATAAACATTTAATTTTCAAGTATTGAATAAAAAAAGATGACTCAAAAGAAAAAAATAGATTGGAAAGATTCGGTCGTCACGCCGGAAAAAGTGCTTGAAAAAATTCAGCCCGGTATGTGTATTTTTTTAGGGACAGGCGCAGCCGAACCCCGAACTCTGGTTAAACATCTTATGGATTCGAACGCGGACAATCTCCAGGATCTGGAGCTTTTTCAACTATTAAGCTTTGGAGACGCCATCTCCCTGAAACAACTTAAAAACCAAAAATACCGGCTGAAGACATTTTTCTCCGGATGGGTAGCCAAAGAAGCGATATTTGCAGGCCGTGTTGATTTAATCCCCAGCCGATTTTCCAGGCTTTCTCAATTGATCGCATCGCGACAAATCCCTTTTGATGTTGCTTTTATCCAGATCACTCCACCCAACAAACTGGGATACTGCAGCCTCGGCGTTGCCGTTGACGTGGCCCGCCTGGTGATGGACCAGGCAAGTCTTGTCGTAGGCGAAATCAACCCGGATATCCCCCAGACACTCGGCAACACCTTTGTCTCCATTAATGAATTTGACATGCTGGTCAATGCCACGGAAAAACCAATCTATTTTGAACGGTGGCCAATTGACCCGGC
>JAJRPH010000514.1 GCA_024280875.1 Deltaproteobacteria bacterium
TGATGTTGACCCAGGAATCGAACGCGCAATTCTCATCAGTGTCACCACGTCATCGAGAATGAGGGCCGAAGCCTCCATCATCGAGCTCAAAGAACTGGCACGATCCAGTGATATCTTTGTTCTGGATGCGGTAATCCAACACAGAAAAAAAATTGACGCGCGGTTCCTTCTCGGCCGAGGAAAGATTGAGGATTTAAGCATCCTGGCCATGCAGAAAGGCGCAACGCTGATCATTTTTGATCAAGAGCTCAATCCATCACAGATAAAATCCATCACCGACAAGGTCGACCTCAAGGTGATCGACCGAACCCAGCTCATTTTAGACATCTTCGCCCGGCGGGCCCAGACCAGAGAAGGAAAGCTGCAGGTGGAACTGGCACAGCTCAAATATATGTTGCCGCGCCTTATAAAACAAAACACGGCCCTGTCAAGGCTGGCGGGCGGCATTGGCGGGAGGGGACCGGGTGAAACCAAGCTTGAAGTGGATCGCCGACGGATTCGTGACAGAATTACACGCCTTGAAAAAGGACTCAAGCAGATAAAAAAGCAACGGCGAATCCAAAAATCAAAACGCGAAAAAAAAGGATTGCCGGTAATTTCCATTATCGGGTATACCAATGCCGGAAAATCGACACTGCTGAACACACTGACAAAAAGCAAAGTTTTAGCGGAAAGCCGTCTTTTTGCAACACTGGACCCGTCCAGCCGTCGAATGAAATTTCCAAAAGATTCAGAAGTCATTATCACCGACACGGTCGGCTTTATCAAAGACCTTCCCAAGGAACTCAAGGTGGCGTTTCAAGCAACGCTGGAAGAACTTGAAAGCGCGGATTTACTGCTTCATGTGATTGACTGCAGTAATCCTGACTATCCATCACAGATTAACTCTGTGAATAAAATTCTTGAAGACCTGAATATCAATCAAACCCAGACGATTAATGCACTAAACAAAATGGATCGAGTCAGCGCCGATACCATGGCAGGCATTGTAAAAGAAACCGGCGGCATACCTATTTCAGCCAAAAGCCCATCAACGCTTCAACCGCTGATTGATAAAATGCAGTCCATTGTCCTGGCGGCGGTGCCTGAATTCTTTCATCATGTTGAATGAATTCAAGCTGTAAGGCACAGCGATTAAAACAAATGAATACTATTGACGAAGTCAGCTTAGTTGATATAATTAAAAAATATGGATTTTGAACAAATAAAAAATACGGGCATTGGCGCAGCATATAAAAGTGCTGTTATCATAAATAATTACTTAGGAAATTTAACATCCGTCAAAAAAAAAGGACCGATTGATCTGGTCACTGAAGCGGATATTGCGTCTGAAAAAAATATTATTGATACCATTCGTTCGCGGTTTCCGGACCATGAAGTTTTAGCTGAAGAAAGCGGTTTGAATAGAACCGGCGATTCCACCTGCCAGTGGATAATCGACCCGTTGGACGGAACGACAAATTTTGCCCATCAAATCTCTGTTTTTGCTGTATCGATTGCCTTTGCAATGAACAATGAAATTAAGGTCGGCATTGTGCTCAACCCGATAACGGGTGAACTTTTTACCGCTGTTCGCGGACAGGGTTCAACCTTAAACGGTAAAGCCATAAAGGTTTCCGAAGAAAAAAATATATCTGACAGCCTGCTGGTAACGGGTTTTCCGTATGATGTTAAGCAAATGCTTGACCCGGTCATGCTTCGATTTAAACAATGTGTTGCCGCGTCTCTTGGGATTCGGCGTCTGGGATCAGCCGCCCTTGACTTATGCTTTGTTGCATGCGGGAGATTTGAGAGTTTCTGGGAAGAGAACTTAAAACCATGGGATACGGCTGCCGGATGGCTGATTGCTGAAGAAGCCGGTGCCTTGGTCACTGATTTTTCAGGAGCGCCATACACCCTGGACAAAAAAGAAATACTGGCAACCAATTGCCATATTCATAATGAAATGAAATCTACTCTGGAGATATAATAAATAGATTATGCGTGAACTATTAAAAACCAAACTCGTTGATGATTATCTTGAATGTTTCGGCGATCTTGATCTAAAAGATCCTGTCTGCCGCAAATATTGCGCATTACGATTAAAATGTGCCATTGAACAAATTGAGCAGGACCGACTGGTTCAGCTTGAAGATCTGATCAATGTCCAGGAGATCCCGCTAAAGGTACAGTAAATCGAAGAGGCTGAAGACTGAAGATTGAAGGTAAAAAAACAATAGCCATTTATTCAGGTTCAACCTAAACCCCTTACTAAACAAGCATCTTCCCTGGATTTAAAATTCCGGCCGGGTCAAATGCGGATTTAATTCTTCTCATTAATGCAAGGGACTCAGCGCTGATTTCTTTTGTCATATAAGCGGATTTTGTAATTCCCACGCCATGCTCACCCGATATGGTACCCCCGAGTGCTAACGTATAATCAAATATTTCATCTACCGCCTGATTTGCTTTATGCAGCTGGGTAGCCACCTTTTTATCCAGCATAATATTAAAATGAATATTTCCGTCACCGGCATGACCAAAGCTGACCATTGTCAGCCCGGTCTCACAGCTTAAAGCTTTTATCTTTTTTACCATATCCGGGATTTTACTTCGGGGAACCACAATATCCTCGTTGATTTTATCCGGTCCATATTTAAAAAGGGCCGACGAAACGGATTTACGGGCTTTCCACAAAATTTCCGTTTCCTGTCTGTTCTCAGCAATTTTAATTTCCCTGGCACCGGATTTTTCGCAAACCGATGTCACTCGATTCAACGCATGCGACACTTCATTTTCAGTGCCATCAACCTCTATGATCAGCATGGCTTCCGCATCAGTTGGGAGTCCGGCATTCATGTATTCTTCAGCGCAACGAATGGACGCATTATCCATATATTCAATGGATCTTGGAATGATTCCTAAGCGGATAATCTCAGATACTGTTTCGGCAGCTGTTTCAATTTTATCATAAACCACTGTAATGGTTTGCACCATATCCGGTAACGGGAGCAGACGTAGGATCAGTTGGGTAATGATCCCAAGCGTTCCCTCCGAACCCACAATCAGGCGTGTCAAATCATACCCGACTACGCCCTTAGCCGTCTGCACCCCTGTTTTGACGATTTCACCGGTCGGCAGGACTATCTCCAGCCCCAGTACATAATCCCGCGTCACACCGTATTTGACAGCTTTGGGTCCGCCCGCGCACTCGGCTGCATTGCCGCCAAGTGTTGAAAAATCGGAACTGGAAGGATCCGGAGGATAAAAAAGACCATGCGTTTCAACCACTTTCTGAAAATCTCCGGTCACCACCCCGGGTTCCGCAACCGCCACCAGATTATCCCGGTCGATGTCAATAATTCGGTTAAACCGTGTCATTGTCATTACGACGCCGCCGTTTACCGGCAGTGACCCACCGGTCATTCCCGATCCAGCTCCCCTGGGGGTAACTGCAA
>JAJRPH010000515.1 GCA_024280875.1 Deltaproteobacteria bacterium
ACATATAGCATTAAATATGGTAAAGAAAGACAAGACATTAAAAAAGAGTATAAAATCAAAACGACTAAGGGCTGGTTGGGATAATGACTATTTACTAAAAGTGTTGGCAGGGTAACTTCCAAATGCGGTTACCCTGAAAGAAAATTAATGCATCCTTGACTTCATCTTTAAAAATTTTATAAATAATAAGTTTTATATTTTTTTTTTGAATTTAAACTCATCATAAATTCATCTTATTGATATTTATATAAAATTTTTACAACAATCATTTATATTTTTTTCTAAACAGCAATCCGATTATCGGGTTTAACAATTTATAAAATAAAATTTATCTATGAAAAAAATTATCAGACAACTGATCCTTGACGCGGCACAAAAAGCGTTTGAAAATAATGAATTCAACTCCAATGGCTTTGCCGAGTTCACCATTGAAGAACCCAAGGCCGACGCCCATGGCGACCTGTCCACCAATTTTGCCATGGTCAATGCCAAAACCCAGAAAATGGCACCCCGAAAAATCGCGGAGATCCTTATCAGCTATATCGGCAATAACCACCCGGTTATTGAAAAAACCGGAATTGCCGGTCCCGGATTCATCAACTTTTTCATTCTTCCGGCAGCCTGGTATCCGGTTTTAAGCGATATTTACGAAAAAGATACCAAATATGGTTTTTCCGATATGGGAAAGGGACAAAAAGTACAGGTGGAGTTTGTCAGCGCCAACCCCACCGGCCCCCTGCATGTGGGGCACGGCCGGGGTGCCATTGTGGGCGACAGCGCGGCATCCCTTTTATCGGCCTGCGGATATGACGTGCACCGGGAATACTACATCAATGACGCCGGCAAACAGATCCAGACCCTGGGACTTTCCGTATTCCTGCGCTGCAAACAAATTGACGGCCTTACCGTCGACTTTCCGGAAGAGTGTTACCAGGGCGATTACATCCATGATATTGCGAGCGAGCTTAAAGAAGAAAAAGGGAACTGGATCTATTCTGTCAGCGAGGACGAAGCTGTTGCCTTCTGCTCCAAATTTGCCGCAGACCGGATGATTATAAAAATCCGGACCGTTTTGAACACCCTGGGCATTTCATTTGACAACTGGTACAGCGAGCAGGCGCTTGTGGATTCGGGCAAAGTGGAATCTGTTATCAACAAATTCAGAGACCAACAGCTCATCTATGAAAAAGACGACGCCCTCTGGTTTAAAACCGAAGATTTTGGCGATGAAAAAGACCGGGTGGTGGTGAGAAACAACGGACAGGCCACATATTTTGCATCCGACATTGCCTATCATCAGGACAAGCTGGACCGGGGGTTTGACAGGATCATCGATGTCTGGGGCGCGGACCATCACGGATACATTCCCAGAATCAGGGCCTCGATCACGGCATCAGGCAAAAACGAAAAACAATTTGTTGTCATACTGACCCAGCTGGTCAATCTCCTTCGAAAAGGCGTGCCCGTGTCCATGGGAAAACGGTCCGGGCAGTTTATCACGCTACAGGAAGTCATTGATGAAGTCGGCAAAGACGCAGTGCGGTTTATCTTTCTGACCCGGAACTATGAAAGCCCGCTCGATTTTGACTTAGAGGTTGCCAAACAAAAGAACAATGACAACCCGGTATATTATGTTCAATATGTCCATGCGCGGATTTCCAGCATCATCAAAAAAGCCCGTGAAGAAAATCAAATTGATGAAAAACAAATAGGCAAAAAACAAATCATGGACATCCGTTTTGATGAAAAAGCGGTAGCCATGATCAGGGAACCTGAAGAGATTCAGCTGATCAAGCATCTGGCCCGCTATCCGGAGACTCTGATATCCGGAGCGGAGTTCATGGAACCTCACCGTATTGCATTTTATTTAATGGATCTTGCGGCGGATTTTCATGCGTATTATAATAAGCATCGTGTACTCACCGAAGATCCCGACCTGACTGCCGGGCGGCTTTATCTAATCTTCGCGGTACAGAAAGTTATCCGTAACGGTTTAACCCTGCTCGGCGTTTCCGCGCCGGATTCAATGTGACCCAAATTATGTGATATGGATATGGATAAAAAGACCCCTGAAGCAAAAAAAAAAGCATTGCCTAAAAAACCGGCAACGTTTCTTACCATAGACAATACCAATATGCTCGGATGGCTCATATCCTGCTTCATCATCTGCGGCGGCATGTTTTTCTTAGGTGTGCTGGTGGGCAGAAACACTGCGCCGGTCCAGTTTGACGTGAACCGGTTAGAAGAAAAACTGTCAAACCTTCAAATCAGTGTATTAAAACAAAAAGAAACGGAAAAAACACAAACCCGGCAAGCGGACATGTCCGCCGAAACCGAAGTCTCCGTCGGATATGAAGATATTATCGACCAGCTTACGGACAAGGGAAAGACGCTGGAAATATATGAACAGTTTGTGCCGCCGGTGTTAACGCCCAAATACGCGAAAACACCCCCGCCCAAACAACAGCCTGAGCCGGTGGTCAAAAGATCGGCCGCGCCTGAACCGAAAAAACAGGCCGTCAAAACCAAACCGTACGGCCAATCCAAACCAATGGCCATGCTGAAACCGGAAATCCGGTCGCTCCCTGTAAAAGATGCTGCGCCGGTTGTAAAACCCGAATCAAGGACTGTGAGAAAAACAGTGCCGGCGACTGAACAAACCATTCCAAAAGTCACGAAAACAAAACCTGCGGGCCAGGAGTTTGCCATTCAAGTGGCATCACTAAAGGATCCTGAAAAGGCCAAAATGTTAATGAGTAAATTCAAAGAAAAGGGATATCCGGCATTCTGCCAGAGATCTGAAGTGAACGGCGCCACATGGCACAGGGTAAGACTCGGCCCCTATCTGGAACGGGCACTGGCAGACAAGGACCAGGGCCGATTAAAAGCGGCCGGGGTGGATTCCCTGATCATATCCATGCATTGATGGCGCTGCCATCTGGCTATTGTTTTTTCGAGACCATCATGAATTAAATGATCAAATAAAAAAAATTTGTATTAATGAAGGAACAACCATGAAACTGACCAAAGAAGAAGTGCTTCATGTCGCAACGCTGGCACGGCTCAATATTGATGAATCGCTAATTGACACATTTGCCGATCAGCTGGAAGACATTCTTGAATATGTGAAAACATTAGATCGCTTAGACACTGCGGATGTTCCCCCGACATTTCATGCAGTGGACAAATCAAATGCGTTTCGCAAGGACGAAACAACCGGCCATCTGGACCAGGAATCGGCTGTTTCCAATGCACCGGATGAAGATGAAGGATATTTTATTGTCCCGAAAGTGATTGAATAGGAGACAACAGATGGACCTGCACGAACTGACCATACACAAAGCACAGGATCTTTTAAAAAATAAAAAAGTTTCTGCAACAGAACTGACCCGGGCGGTTTTTGAACGGATAGAAAACGTTGAGCCTATTGTTGATGCCTACATCACGATAACAAAAGACATTGCCATGGACCGGGCGGAAGCGGCGGACAAAGCCATTTCGGAAAATAACATAAAACCGCTGACCGGCATCCCCGTTGCCGTTAAAGACCTGATTTGCACAAAAGGAGTTAAAACTACCTGCGCATCTAAAATCCTTGAAAATTTCACCCCACCCTATGATGCCACGGTAATGGGAAAAATAAACGCCGCCGGTGCGGTGATGGTGGGGAAAGTCAACATGGACGAATTTGCCATGGGATCATCCACCGAAAATTCCGGTTTCAAAGTCACAAAAAATCCGTGGAACCTGTCCCATGTGCCGGGGGGCTCCAGTGGTGGATCGGCTGCGGCCGTTGCCTCGGATATGTGCCTGGGTTCGCTGGGCTCCGATACCGGCGGTTCCATTCGTCAACCGGCATCCCATTGCGGTGTCGTCGGAGTCAAACCGACGTATGGCAGGGTATCCCGGTTCGGCCTGGTGGCGTTTGCTTCTTCTCTGGATCAGATCGGTCCGCTGGCAAAAGATGTTACGGATGCAGCCATACTGCTGCAGGTGATTTCCGGTTATGACCCCAAAGACTCCACATCCGTTGATAAGCCGATCCCGGATTATCGCGCCGCTTTATCCGGCGATGTAAAGGGGTTAAAAATCGGCATTCCCAGGCAATATAATACATCAAATGGCGTATCGCCGGATGTATTGTCTGCGGTGCAAACCGCCATGGATTTGTATAAAGGCGCAGGCGCGGAACTGGTGGACATCTCACTGCCCCATTCGGAATATGCGGTTGCAGCTTATTATCTCATCGCCCCGGCAGAAGCCTGCTCCAACCTGGCCCGTTACGACGGTGTCAAGTACGGAGCCAGAGACAAGGCATCCTCCAACCTGATTGACATGTACCGGAATACACGCTCTAAGGGTTTTGGCCCGGAAGTGCAACGCCGTATTTTACTGGGCACCTATGCCCTGTCGGCCGGCTACTATGATGCTTATTATAAAAAAGCATCTCAGATCAGAACCCTGATTAAAAATGATTTTATGCAGGCATTTGAGACCTGTGACATTATTCTTTCACCGGTCACCCCCACACCGGCATTTAAAATCGGTGAGAATGTCGACGACCCGCTGACCATGTATCTTTCCGATATTTTTACACTTTCGGCCAACCTGGCAGGAATCCCAGGGCTCTCGGTTCCCTGCGGCTTTTCCCAATCCGGTCTTCCCATCGGTCTCCAGTTGATGGGCAACTATTTTGCTGAAAACACGATTTTAAATATTGCATACTGTTTTGAACAGGCCACGGAATTTCACAAGCAGCGCCCGAAACTATAATGCATTCTAAAAAAAGGAAAAATATGAGCATCTTACCACAAGGTGAAGACCTGAGAAAAGCAGTTCAATGGATTAATGAAATGCTAAAAAACAAGACTGAAAAGCCAACCGCTGAGTTGATTTGCGAAGCATCATTGAAATTTGACCTGCCGCCCAATGACGAAGATTTTTTGCTGAGAAATTTCTGTAAAAAAGAATAAAATAATTGTACCCGTTCACGGGGGTACAACTGTTTATACACTTCCAACCAATGAAGTGTAAGCATTCACAGGGTGCCGCAGATGTGAGGCGCCGAGCGCATAGACGTACTTTTGTACTTCAAGTGCTCGGCA
>JAJRPH010000516.1 GCA_024280875.1 Deltaproteobacteria bacterium
AAGTCAGATTCCGATGGCAAAGAAAAAAGCTCCAAATTTGAGGCGCGCAAATCCTGAGTGATGATTTGTACTTAGCGTACCATGAAGAAACGAAAGATGAAGCGCAACAAAGAATTTGGACTTTTTACGAAGCCATCAAGTTTATATTAAAATAAAAGGAGGAACGCATGGCTGAAATATTCGGCGGTCACCTGGTCGCAAAATATTTAAAGGAAGTGGAGCATGTCGGTACGGTCTTTACCATTTCAGGCGGACACATTGAAAATATCTTAGATGGGTTTACGGAATATAGTATCCGCACCATTGATGTGCGCCATGAGCAGGCAGCTGCAATGATGGCCCATGCATGGTCTATTTATAAGAATGAGCCCGGTGTGTGTTTAGTGACTGCCGGCCCTGGTTTCACCAATGCCCTGACGGGAATTGCCAATGCATACCTGGATAATATGCCTTTGGTCGTGCTTTGCGGGCGGCATCCGATGCGGGATGACCTGACCGGTGCGTTGCAGGAAATGAACCAGATTGATATGGTAAAACCCGTAACCAAGTGGTGCGCCACCTGTTATGACACCAAACGGATCCCGGAATACCTTTCTATTGCGTTTCGCCAGGCCACCATGGGACGGCCGGGCCCGGTTTTCCTGGAGCTGCCTCCGGACATTTTGTTTGTTTCAGTGGATGAAAAAGAGGTGAAAATGCCGGTCCGAAAGACGCATAAATCATTCACCCATCCGGATGAATCCGAACTCAAAGTAGCTGCTAAAATTATCAACAGTGCCCAAAGACCGTTGTTTATCGGCGGCAGCGGGGTTAGGTTGAGCGGGTGCGAAGATGTTCTTAAAACGTTTATGGAAAAGACAGGATTTCCGTTTGCCCTGTTAAATAACGGTCGTGGCGCATTGCCGGACAGCCATCCGTTGTCGATTAATGACGGCGGGTTTACCGGTATCATGACCGTAGCTCCTCAGGCGGATGTGATCGTTGCCGTCGGGATACGGTTTAATTGGGTGATGCAGGCCACCAAGTTATTTCCCGATGCAAAGGTGGTCCGGATTGACATTGAGGAGCATGAAATTGACCGGAACCGTACTTCGGAAGTCGGTCTTGTGGGTGACTGCGGGGATGTGCTTGATCAGCTTGTTCCCCTGGTGGAAAAGCGGGATCACAGCGAGTGGCTGGCAAAGCTGAAAAATGCGTATGCCGCCTTTTTGACCACAGAGCAGGAACAGCGCAAAACCGCGTCAGATCCCATTCATCCCAACCGGCTGGTGGCACAGATCATGGAAGTTTTCGGAGAGGATGCTTTCTATGTGGCTGATGGGGGAGATACTAGTTATTATGGGCTGGCCGGTTTTACTTCGTCACAGCCAGCCGGCGTTCTGATCCCTACCGGGGCTTTGCTGGGGTGCCTGGGCACGGGGATACCGTTTGCCATTGCCGGGAAGCTGGCTCATCCGGACAAGCCTGTTATCGTTCTTAACGGGGACGGGTCTTTCGGGTTCAACAGCATGGAATTTGATACAGCGGTCAGGCATGATATCCCCATTATCTGTATCGTTAATAATGACTGTGCCTGGGGGATGATCAAACATTCACAGGGGATGAGCATTGGAAAAGACCGGTGCACGTGCGCGGAACTTGGCATGCGGCATTACGAAAAAATGGTGGAAGGTCTGGGCGGTTACGGGGAACTGGTCACGGAAGATAAAGATATTATTCCGGCCATTAAACGGGCTGTTGCATCCGGCAAGCCGGCCTGCATCAATGTGGTGACAGACACGACGGTCACCAGCCCGGCGACGGTTATGTTCTACCAGAACCTTTCCGATTTCTAATTGATGGCTGCGGAAAAAGTTCAATTTCTGCGTTGCACTTCATCCTTCGTCACTCAACGTAACAAGCTACGCCTCGTTCCTCAGGATTTGTGCTCCTTGAACTTGAAACTTTTTTCTTTGCCATTACTATTGGAATTTATTAGATGAGGTGAGGATATGCTATATCTTGATGAGTTGTTAAAAGCCGGCGATTTTCCCAAGGCGGTGAACTCGCTGGCTGCGGATTTCATGAAACAACACGGATTAGCCAAAGTCCATCAGGTGGGGCTGGTGGTTCATGATGTGGAAGAAGCTGCGGAAAAATTGGAGGATCAAGGGTTCGGGCCATTCTTTATCGCCAAGGGGGCTCCGGTGTTCTGGCGGGAAAAGGGAGAGGAACGAAGCATTTCCGGAAAGATGGGACTGGCCTATCATCAGGGAGTTGAACTGGAGCTCTTAGAACCCGTGGTGGGATCGGATTTTTATACTCAGAGTCTGGATGCGGACGGAAGGATCGTGGTGCAGCATCTGGGATTTTTGGTTAAGGGCGTGGATGCATGGGCAGATAAAGTAACAAGAGCCGGTCTGCCGGTTTGGGTTCGGGGGCAGCTCAAGGCCTGGCCCTCAACAACAGATTTTGCATATATGGAACCATTAAAAGATTCCGGCCTGATCATGGAGTTTATTAACTGGCACATTTTGGGTTTTAGCTTCAGCCCGCCGCCGGGATTGCTGAAAACCGTGGGGCGGCTTGAGAAGTGGACGGGGAAGAGAAGTATTTCTTTATGACTTGTGATTATAGATATGCACATCCCTCTGGGGATAGGGAATGCTGATATCATTGGCATCAAAGGCCTTCTTGATATTTTCCGTTAAGGCAAAATAAACATCCCCATAATCTCCGGATTTTACCCAGGGCCGGACCACAAAATTCATACTGCTGTCCGCCAGTTCCACCAGAGCGATCTGGGGGGCCGGATTTTTTAATACACGGTCATCTTTTGCAACAACATCCGCCATGATCTGTTTTGCCTTGTCAATATTATCGCCATAACCGATTCCCATGACCAGGTCCACCCGGCGGGTGCCTTTGACTGTCCAGTTGACGATGTTGTCTTCCGTGAGTTTGGCATTCGGGATAATGACCGTTTTATTGTCCGGGGATTTTAGAATGGTTGTAAAAATTGAGATTTCCTCAACCGTTCCAGCCACACCGCCCCCCTCGATAAAATCCCCCACTTTAAAAGGTCTGAAAATAATCATCAAAAAGCCTGCGGCAAAATTTGCCAAAGATCCTTGAAGCGCGAGACCAATTGCCAAACCGGCGGCAGCGATCACTGCAATTAATGACGCTGTCTGTATGCCGAGCTGTCCGAGGGCTGCAATAATAACAAAAGCCATTAATGCGATGTGGGTGAGGTTGCCAACGAATTTAACGATAGTATGATCAATTTTGCTTTGTTCCATTAATCGCTCAACGATTTTGGTGACCAGTTTGGCGATTAATCGCCCAAAAAATAAAATCAGCAGTGCGATGATGGCTTTGATTCCATATATGGTCGTCATTTCCCATATTTTTTGTAAAATGGCATCCATAATATAATCCCCATTTAATGTTAAGGTTGTTTCCAGTGCCGATAGATTGAAATGAAAAAAGGAAAAAGTTGATTTTGCGTGAAAATATAATTCATATTATAGCAACAACCGAACATATCAAGTGTGAGAATTTTTTTGTAAAATAATGAACGCATCTTTTTAAACGTTTTGATTTATAATATCGAATTTTAAAATCCATAACAATAAAAGATTGTAAACCGGGGTTTTTTTGTACTATAATATTAACAAATTCCAAAAATTATTTATCAATCAACAACTGGCGGGCAAGAGAGGCAGGCAGCCGGTCATAAATCATTGCCTCTGATTTTTCCCAAGTTTGAATGGGCTTTTTGCAAACCTGTTAACTAAAAAAACTTATTTCCGTTAAAATCTATAAATTTATCAAAGAGGAGTTGGACGATGAAGAAAATGTTTCTGTCAGTGTTTATCTGTTTTTTATTTGTCAGTGTGGCGAATAATGGGATGTGTGAAAATTATTCCTATGCACGTTTTGTTTCCCCGATGGTGGGTGGACATTGGTTTGAAGGGAATCAGGGCCTTGACGACGGTCCGACGTTCGGGCTGGGAATCGGCGTTGAATTTGATAAGCAATTCGGGTGGGAAGCGGTATTTAATTACACTGATTCCGAATCCGATTCCGGGGGGGCTGATGTGAATGTAATGACCTATCGGCTGGACGGTTTTTTTAATCTTTATAAAGGAGAAAAGTTCGTCCCCTATGCTGCTGCCGGTATCGGAGGGATGTATTTTGACACGGAAAACGATGGTATAGATAAATTTATGGTGAATTACGGGGCGGGGGTTAAATATTTTTTCAATGATTCCTTAGCGCTCAGGGGGGATGTGAGACATATAATCTGTTTTAATGATTCATATAATAACCTGATTTACACGGTCGGTCTTTCATGGTTTTTTGACTGTGACCGATCTTCAAAAGTTTCCTGCACCAATACCGCTGCTTATACAATGGCGCAAAGAACGGAACCTGTCGACAGCGATTCGGACGGCGACGGTGTGACGGATTCCATGGATCAATGTCCGGGAACTCCGGAAGGAGTTGCAGTTGATGCGCAGGGTTGTCCGCCGGATGGTGACATGGATGGTGTGTATGATTATCTGGATGACTGCCTGAATACCCCGGCAGGGGCACATGTGAATGAAAATGGATGCTGGGTAATCGAAGCACCATTGTTTGAAACAAATAAATGGGACATTAAATCGGATTTTTATGTCACATTGGATGACGTCGTCCGGATCATAAAAAATAATCCTGACTTAAAACTTGAAATCCAGGGACATGCCGATATTCGGGGGACTGCGGAATATAATCAGAAACTTTCTGAAAAACGGGCAAAAGCCGTTGAAGCGTATTTTGTATCAAAGGGAATTGATGCCGGACGAATGCAATCTGTCGGATACGGGTTCACCCGCCCTGTGGCATCGAATGATACGCCGGAAGGCATGGCCAAGAATCGGCGCGTTGAGATTAATTCGATCAGGATTTTAATTGTCGAATAAAACCATTCAGAAAATTAATAATTGGGGCGGTTTTTTCGACGGGGTTGATGATCGTAAAAAACGCCTCAATGGTTTTTGGAATCAAAATAAAAAGCGGGAATCAGTTTTTAAGAACCGCTCCCGCTTTTTGAAAATATATTTGATTGCCGTTTTAGGCAAATAAAGTCGTTATGCTGATTGTTTAGGGCTTTCAGGGATATTTGAAATAAAAAGGTTCAACAATTTATTGTGGTCTGAATCATTTATTTCCGATGGTAGCTTCTTCAGGGCAAGTGCGCTGGCTTCATCCACCAAATCAGACATGAAGTTGTCTTTTGCCTGGGCAATCTGATTGACGGCTTTTAATTTTTCAACTTCAATAATATTTTTGCTTTGTGACTTGGCATCGTCAATGATTTTTTGCCTGGAGCGTTCGCCGTCCTCGATTATTCTGGATTTGATTTGCTCAAACCGGACGCTGCTGTCTTGAATCATTGCGTGGGTCTTCTTGATTTGAGCATCCATGGCGTTCTTTTGTTTTTGAAGCCGGTGAATCTGATCGGCCACTTCATCTTTTTGGCCCTGCAAAAAGTTCATGAGAGGCTTTTTGCCGAATTTTACAGCTAAAAAGACAAAAATAAAGAAGTTGATCCATAACATGACATTGTCATATATTGGGCGCCATCCCGGATCTGCGGCAGCTGCTGATGTACTCAGCAGGAGAATGCCAAAAATCGCTGCTGAGGTGGACCCGCAAAAACGTCTCAATAATTTACTTGATAGTTTCGAATTATTCATTGGGCCAGCCTCCGGTCCAGCATTTTTTCCATGATTAGCACCGCCAGTTTTTCAGATTCGTTTTTGATTTCTACTCTGGCTTTTGAAATCCGGCTGTTGATAAATTGCTGACTTTCCTGTTTTATGACCTGAATTTCTTTTCTGGACTCTTCCAGAACGGTGTTGGCTTCTATGGTCCCGTCTTCTTCCCGGCTTTTTTTATGCTGGTTGGCCTCTTTTATTGCCGTCAATTCCTGGGCACGCACCTGTTCATTCATTTCCGTGAGCTGGTTTTTTGATTTTTCAATACTGCTGGTAATATTATCAATATGCTCTTCACGTTCATGAATGATATCACGTAGCGGACGGAACATGATTCGGTTGATCAAAAAAAGAAAAATCAAAAACGAAATCAATTCAATAAAAATGGTTTCGTTGATAGTGATAAGCCCTATTGTGCTGACTACTTGCATCTTCGGCCTTTCGTTGAGATAAGGATCTTAATGTACTATACAACAAATAAGAGCAGCAATGCGACAACCAGTGAATAAATACCGGTAGATTCGGATACGGCCTGTCCGACGAGCATGGTTCGTGTCAGAAGCCCTGCTTCCTGGGGGCTGCGTCCGATGGCTTCACATGCCTTACCGGCTGCAAATCCTTCACCGATTCCGGGTCCAATAGCGCCAAGTCCCATTGCGATTCCGGCACCTAACAAAGCAAATGCTCTAACAATATCAGCACCCATAATTTCCATAATTTCTTCTCCTTATTTTATTGTAGTAATTAACTGACTTTATATTTACATTTTAAATATTCAACAATAATAAAAGTGCGACCACCAGCGAATAAATCCCTGTGGATTCGGAAACCGCCTGTCCCACAAGCATGCTTCGGGTCATAAGTCCAAGGGTTAAAGGGTTCCTGGCAACTGCGGACACCGCTTTTCCCGCAGCCATCCCTTCACCGATTCCGGGACCGATACCTCCGAATCCCATGCACAGGCCAGCGCCGACCATACTGAAAGCCGGGACAATGGCCATTCCCATTGGCAGTTGCTTGTATAGAAGCAACAGAGAAATCAAAAATCCGTAAATTGCCGTGGACTGAGCAACACCGGCTCCAATCAGCATGAGCGTATTGAGTTGTCCGGCAACCTTCGGCTGGCGACCGATACCCTCGCAGGCAGTTCCTGCCGGGAGTCCGGCCCCGATTCCGCATCCGATGGCGGAAAGCCCCATGGATAAACCTGCACCCAGATAGGCCCATGCTGTAAGAAGCGACTTGCCTTCCATTGGGCTGAAAAGGAGCAGCATGGCAATCACAAGACCAAATATACCGGCTGTTTCCGCAACCGCCTGACCGACGAGCATGGTTTTAAGTATTTCGCCAGCCAGATTGGGTCTAAATGCAAGCGTTTCATTCGCTTTTCCGGCAGTATATCCTTCTCCGATAGCTGCACCGATGGCGGCAAACCCGACTGAAAGGCCTGCCCCTAAGACAGATGCCGCTTTAATCCATTCAATACCTGTCATTTTATTTTACCTGCACTGAAATATATACCAAGGTTAACATCGTAAAAACAAATGCCTGGATGGCGCCGACGAAGATACCAAAAAAAACGTTCAGAAAGGGAGGTATGAGTACGCTGTAAACCAGATAGGAAACCACCAGGATGATAATGGAACCGCCCATGATGTTTCCAAACAGACGGAAGGAAATGGACACCACTTTTGCCAGTTCACCGATGACGTTCAAGGGCATCATGAAGAAAAACGGATCAAAGTATGTTTTGATATAGGCTTTAAATCCCTTGGTTTTGATACCCACGTAATGGGATATGAAAAAGCCCAAAAGACCGAGGCTTAAAGGGGTGTTCAGGTCTTTGGTCGGTTCGTGCATGTATGGAATAATGCCGATCCAGTTTGACAGCAGCAGAAACATGAACAGCGCGCAGATCAGCGGCGCATATTTTTTCCCCAGTTCCTTGTCAAGAGCATCTTCGGTCAATGCAAAAAGTTGTGAAATAAACAATTCCCCCATGACCTGGATTGGGCCGGGGATGATCCGTTTTTTGCCGGCCGCCAGAAATCCGAATACCAGAAGGATACTCATGACAATCCATGTCATGATGATTACTTCAAGGTTGAACGTCAGGTTGTGTCCAAAAAACGGGATAATCAGTTGATGTATTCTGCCTAACTCTTTCATAATTAATTTTTTACGCAGTTTTCTTTTGAGTTGAGTTATAAATCAGGCGGATGATTTCATCCGTCAGGATGACCAACTGAATCATAAAAAGTCCGCAGACAGTCGCCGCAATATGAAACCGTTCGAGTTTAATGGCGGCTACAATCGGGATTGCCATCAACCCGTAACGCAAAAAAATGGACAGAAAAGATAAGCCCATGGTTTTGTTTTTGGATTGTCCGATTTTCATCGGCAGGCTTTCGCCCATTAAAATAAAATTAAGGATGCTGAAAATTGTCCCGAGGATCAGCCCTTTGCCAATGGGTTTTAAACCGAACAGAAAAAATGAAATACCGGCAAATATCGCAAGTGTAATTGCGATAGAGCAATATTTTTTTTGAGTGTTTCTAATTTGTTCCATTATGACTGTTTTCGTCTTCGAAAATTTCCATGATCTGCCGGTAGACAACCACTGCTCCGCCGATGACTCCAAGGATGGTAAAAACGGTTACAAACAACCCTTTAATTCCCAACCATTTATCGATTTGAAAGCCAACATAAAAGCAGAAACCGACACATCCGACCATGGTGAGGCCCAGTTGCATAACAATCTGCATGTTTTCCGCCCAGGGCCGGTTCTTTTTGTAATCAAATATTTTTTTATTATTCATCTCTTCACAATATATATTAGGATGAATTCGGTTTGATAACAAATTATTGTTTTTGTAGTCAAGGAAATAATTTAATTTTTTTTATATCTTAACTCAAATAGAAAAAATTAAACCTTTGATCACGCGTAAGGGAAAATGCCATGTAAAACAGCGTAAAAACAGGCAATATTCCTGTGACAGTTTTGTCAGGTGGTTTCCGTCTATAGATACAGGCAAGGTGGTCGTGGATTATTATATGGAATTTTGTTGATAGTGAGGTAAAGAAGAATTAAGCGGATGCCAGAATCTGGGGGATCACTCGTAAAAGCTGGGTCTGCATGAAAAATCCGTTGCCTTCAGGCGTCATGAGGCCGATAAACCGGAAGTTCCCTTCCTTGTAAACATCGGATGTCATCATGATGACAATCGCTTTTTTGGTGTGTACCGTCAGTCCGGTACATCGGTCCAGGCCTTTCTGTCTGACTGTTTTACTGCATTGGGCAAACATGTTGTTGAATTCTTTTGAAAATCCTTTAAAATCGACTGATTTATTCGCCACATCAAATGCCAGGACCTTTCCGTCCGGACTTAATATGGCCAGCCCGCTATAGCCCTTAATGGTTTTTATTATATTGACATGGCGAGATAAAGAAGTCTGTAGCTTTGACTGACCGGCAACAGGCGCAGGCTGGGATACCGGTACGGACAGCTCAATGGGTTGCAGGGCTGCCGCCTGTTTAGGGAGCGGTTTGGGCTTTGATTTTTCTTTCCAGATGGCGCCGGCAATTTCAAGCAGTTTGGTGTTAATTTTTTGTTCGGTATTCTCTTCCGGCAATCTTGAAAATGAAATGCTGACACTTTCCCATCTGGCCATGTCTTTGGCAGCCTGATCACCGGTGATATGGTTGTAATGCGCGTCTAAAAGAACGCCGGAGTCAAAATACAAATTTCCTTTTTTCCGGCTTCCGCTGACGACTTCCATTCGGCATGTTTTTCTGCTTAATACAATCAGCGGCAGAAAATTTTTTAACGTCATGCCTTTCATGGTCAGGCCTTCGTCCTTCAGGTTTAGCCCGACAAATATAATGGAAGCCAACGCTCCAAACTCAAACGGTTTCTCCAGATAATAGAGGACATCTTCATGCCCGGTCCGGTCTGTAAACCAGGGCCTTGGCATACCTTCTTCCAGCATGACCACGCAAGGCGTTGACGGATGATTTCGTGTCATGTATGCCAGTAGTTGAACGCCGTCAATATCAGATAGTTTGATGTCCGTAATGAGAACGGTCGGTTTTGTCGTTTTTAGTATGCTGACGGCGGATTTCCCGCTCTGCGCGGTCAATAGTTCAAAATGATGCAGCTCTTTGAACCCCTTTTCAATCCGGTCCAGATTTTTCTTGTCGCTGTCGACGATGAGAACTTTATCCATAAAATTCACCGATTATTTTGGACTTTGTAAACTTCAATAGTCATCCTTGACATTAAAAAAATATTTAAATTATTTTATAACTATTTTAATAAATGGGAAATTGCTTGTATGTCAATATAATTTTGTCATAATGTCATGATATTTTGATAAAAAATGGTTGTGATCGGTTGTCAATCCGCTTCATTTGGAGATTGTCAGAATAAGTGAAAGAGTGTTTTAACTTCACATAATCTATGATAGCGAGTATGCATTGAATTCTTTTGCCGATTCCTTTTGCCGATTCCTTTCGCCGGTGACGATAATATGAAATTATGAAACAGTTTATTTCCCACATACCTATATTCTTACTATTGCTTTTCGGCTGCGGTGCCAGTCCGGGGTATGGTGCGTCGTTTAAAATTGTCAGCTATAATGTTGAAAACCTGTTTGATATGCATGCCGATGTAACGGAGTATCCGGAATTCAGACCCGGCGGAGCGTTCGGCTGGGACAGCAACATGCTGGATGTGAAGGTGGGAAATATTGCGTCAGTATTAAAAGACCTGGATTCGGAAATTATTGCATTGCAGGAAATCGAATCGGAAAACGCCTTGGTATTATTACAGGAACGACTTTCCCTGATGGGTGTTAAATACTCCTATGCGGAAATTGCTGTTGGTCGGAAAACACCTGTCAGGTGCGCGGTTTTATCAAGATTCCCAATTATTTTAAAAGAAGAAATCCGGGTAGGGCATGATAATGAACGAAGCATTCTCAAGGTTGTCCTTGATATTGAGAACAAGCCTCTGGTCCTTTATGTCAACCACTGGAAATCCAAATCCGGCCCTGAAAGCAGAAGGCTGAAATATGCCGGCGCCCTGGCTGCGGATATTTTAAAACTGGCGTGTGATGTCGATTTTATCTTAATCGGTGACTTTAATTCGGATTACAATGAATATGAAACATTTAAAGATGAATCCCGCTTTAACGATACCCATGGCATTACAGGCATCAATCATATTATAAAAACCGTAAAGGGCACGCAGATTGTCGATGAATCTTTTTTAACACAACAGAAAGACTGTCAATATGTTTATAACCTCTGGCTTGAAATTCCGGAAAGCAGACGCTGGTCCGTGAATTTTTTCGGTCAAAAAAACAGTCCGGACAGTATGATTGTGTCCAAGGGTTTATATGATAAAAAGGGAATTTCATATGTGGATAATTCGTTTGATAAATTTGATCCGGATTATCTGTTTGACGACAATAAAGTATTTCGTTGGCAGCGGGCGGCAAGGGGAAAGGGGCGGCATCTGGGCAAAGGCTATTCGGACCACTTGCCGATTTATGCAGAATTTTCCACAGAACCCTTTTGCTTTGCATCTCAGCAAACACAGATTTTGTCGGAACCTGAATCGCTGAGTATAGCTGATTTATACCGCTTGAAAAAAGGGCCGGTGAATGTCGTTATTCATGATGGTGTCGTAATCTATAAACAAAGCGACCATGCGGTGATTAAACAGAAAAACGGCCGGGCAATCTATGTTTACAAAGCGGCAAAAGAACTGCAATATGGAATAAAGTATGATATGACGGTCACGCAGTTAAATCGGTATTATGGAAATTTGGAAATTACAGACATCAAAGATGCAAAAGCAGTCGGCCGGGAAGCGGACATGAATGCATATTATATTAATAATTCAGCTACCGATTTTGCCGCGCCTGATTTTCGAAATGAAGTTATTGAACAAGTGAACGGGATTTATGAAAATGGATGGTTCCATTATGGCGATGATCGAAAAATCAAGGTTTATTTTTCAGGCCGTATATTAAAGCCTCGGAATTTTTCGGCAATTACGTTTTCTTATGTCAGGATCGGATTCCACCGTCATCCTGAAATTATAGTGGAAAAAATGGATCAGATCCAAATGAATTAAATATGACTCGGAGAGTATTGAAAGGTCTATTGTGACGGTAAAATGGAAATATAAAGTGATCATCGGTCTTGCATTAATTGCATTAATTGCTGCCATCGTGTATTTTTTGGTCAAATATGACCTGTTTCATCTGGTCATTGCTCTAATTAATGAAAATACGCCGGCGGAACTGTTTATTCCCATGTTGGTATTCCTCCCGCTGATGGGGGTGCCGCTGACGTTTTTTTTGCTGCTTTTGGGGCTTAAGTTTGGGGTTTTAAATGGTCTCTTACTTCTGGAGGCAATCATACCGATACAAATTTTAATCGCTTATTTACTGGCGATTGGCGTTCGAAACCCCATTGAAAGTTTTCTGGTCAACCGGAAAAATTACCAGATCCCTCAAGTACCGGAGCATAAGGCTTTCATGCTTAGTTTTTTATTGTTAATGGTTCCTCTTTTCCCATACTCGGTTAAACTCTATATATTGCCTCTGGCTGGAGTTAAATTCCGTTATTGTTTCTGGTTGAACTGGGCGGTACAGGGTA
>JAJRPH010000517.1 GCA_024280875.1 Deltaproteobacteria bacterium
AAAAGCAAAAAAGTGAAACATCTGTTAGATGAGGTGGAAACCACTTCCATTACCATCCGTGAACGGTCAGTGGACCGTGCAATTGAAGCCAAAAGAAGAGGCGCAGGACCGGATCGGATCCTGTTTATGGTATCCACCAGCGAATCCCATCATAAAAAAAATTCAGGACTGTCTCTGGAGGAATACTGGAAAATGTGTGAAGCATATATTCCCAAAGCCCATGATGCCGGAATGAAAGTCTGCGGAACTGTGAGCACGATCTGGGGATGTCCCATTGAAGGGCCCACTGAACTGAAAAAAGCGGTGGAGTTTACTAAGCGGTGGCTGGATATCGGTGCGGATGATATCGAACACGCAGATCATGACGGCTCAGCGCCACCCAATAAAGTTTATGAGTATTTTTCCATGATTTTAGATGCGATACCGGATCCCGCATTGCATCTCGCTCATTTCCATGTGACACGAGGATGGGGGCTGGCTAATGTACTGGCTTCACTTCAGGCCGGCATCACGCACTTTGAATCTACATTGGGCGGAACCGGCGGACAGCCTGCCAATTTTGTTGACGGTGTCCCCGTGACCGGAACAGGTTCTTACTATTATGAAGACCCGACCATCACAGGCCTTGTAGCGACCGAAGACATGGTTGTCATGATGGATGAAATGGGCATTGATACCGGTATTGATGTGGACCGTGTGTTAAAAACCGGCCTTATGCTTGAAAAGATTCTGGGCCGCCGCCTGCGTTCGGAGTGCGCGCATACCGGTCGTATTCCGAAAGAGTTGACGGGTCGATCGTAGTGTCTTTTTTAATTTTTCCTTTGATCAAAACTTCTTCTGCCCTACCTGATCAATTGTGGCAGTTCTTTTCACACGTAAATGAAAAGGATCAAGACTCATGTCCAAGATGCTCTGGCAACCGTCTGAAGATAGAATAAGTCAGTCTAACATGAACCGGTTTATTCGCTTTGTTAATGATCGTTACGGCCTGAATTTAAGCAATTATACCGAACTTTATCAATGGTCAGTCACCTCCATTTCCGATTTCTGGGCTTGTATGTGGGATTTTGCAGAAATTAAATTTTCAAAACCTTACGACCAGGTGTTGGATCATACGGATAAAATGCCGGGAAATAAATGGTTTAAAGGCGCATCTCTTAATTTTGCTGAAAACCTCCTACGGTATAAAGATGACCGGGTGGCTCTGATTTTCAAAGGAGAATCCAACCCTACGGTACGAATCACTTATGCAGAACTCTATGATGAGGTGGCCAGAGTTGCGGCATCCTTAAAAGAGATGGGCGTTCAGACGGGTGATCGTGTGGTGGGTTTTATGCCGAATATACCTCAGTCCATTATTGCCATGCTGGCTGCAACGAGCCTGGGTGCGACATGGTCTTCCTGCTCACCGGATTTCGGTATCAAAGGTGTCATGGACCGGTTCGGCCAGATCGTCCCCAAAGTATTGTTTACCGCAGACGGTTACTGGTTCAAGGGAAAGGCCATGGATTCCCTGGCGAGGATCAGCGAAATCATCAAACAACTTCCGTCTGTTGAAAAAATGGTGGTGGTACCTTATACTCAGGATCATCCGGATATATCAGGAGTAGATAAAGCGGTATTGTTTGATGATTTTAAATCTTCTGAATCCGGATTACCGATTGAATTTGAACAGCTACCGGCAGATCATCCCCTTTATATCATGTATTCGTCAGGAACCACAGGGCTGCCTAAGTGTATGGTTCAGAGCAGTATGGGCATACTCATCAATCATATGAAGGAACTGTTGCTGCACACGGATTTAAAACGTGAAGATGTGATCTTTTATTTTACCACCTGCGGCTGGATGATGTGGAACTGGCTTACCAGCGCTTTGTCGGTGGGTGCATCAATTGTCTTATTTGACGGGAATCCCTTTCACCCTGATCCGGGGGTTTTAT
This sequence comes from Deltaproteobacteria bacterium, assembly GCA_024280875.1. Classification (GTDB taxonomy): domain Bacteria; phylum Desulfobacterota; class Desulfobacteria; order Desulfobacterales; family Desulfosalsimonadaceae; genus SURF-3. The sequence goes on from JAJRPH010000517.1 coordinate 1,941, forward strand.
GGCAGATGGCGGAAGATGAAAAAATTACCGTTTTCGGAACCAGCGCCGGGTATATTTCCGCGTTGAGAAATACCGGTCTTCGGCCAAAGGATAAATATGATTTAAGCGATTTAAGGGCCGTTCTCTCAACAGGTTCGCCGCTATCGGAAGAAGGGTTTGAATATGTTTATGATGACATCAAACCGGACCTGCAATTGTCGTCTATTTCCGGTGGAACGGATTTAAACGGCTGTTTCGCGTTGGGGAACCCCACAGCACCGGTTTATATCGGCGAATTGCAATGCCGGGGTCTTGGCATGAAGGTTGAAGCGTTTGATGATAAAGGACAATCGGTGATCGGGCAACAGGGAGAACTGGTGTGTACTGCACCGTTTCCTTCCATGCCCATTTATTTCTGGGATGATCCGGATGGTAAAAAATATAATAACGCCTATTTTGATGTTTACCCCAATACCTGGCGTCACGGGGATTATATTGAAATCAATGAACGAGGGAGTGTAAAAATTTACGGGCGTTCGGATACCACTTTAAATCCCGGTGGCGTCAGGATCGGAACCGCTGAAATTTATCGCCAGGTCGAACAAATGGATGAGATTCAAGATAGTGTTGTCATTGGGCAGAACTGGAAAAATGATGTGCGGGTGATCCTGTTTGTGATGATGGCAGAAGGGGTTGCTCTGACTGGTGAATTAAAACAGAAAATAAAAAACCTGATTCGTTCCAATGCGTCTCCAAGACATGTGCCGGCAAAGATTATTGCGGTTCCGGACATTCCTTACACGCTGAATATGAAAAAAGTCGAACTGGCGGTCAAGAAAATGGTTGAGAACAAGCCGGTATTAAATAAAGATGCTTTGAAAAATCCGGAGGCGCTTGATTTTTACGCCGGGATTGAAGAGTTGCAGCGAGATTGATAATTTAATTATTTTGTATACACAGATTGAGTAGGCCGGATTAGCGCGTCAGTGCGTAATCCGGAAAATCCATGATATGCTTTCGGTGGATTACGCACTGACGCGCTAATCCCCCCTACTATTTAAAGTCCTTGAATATTAAATCTTATTATAAATACGTGAAGGAAACATTCATGCAGGAACGTCCTGATACACCTAAAGACCTGAACAACGAAGAACTTTCCCAATATATAGTCAATTTATTTCAACGAATTGTTATTCATTACTCACTGTGGTTTACGGAAGTAAAGCATCAGATGGGAATGGAAAAAGCGCTGGCCGTATTAAATGAAGCCACCTCCCGGGGGTTGAAAATCCAGATGAACCGATTGTCTAAAACACTGGGTTTTGAGATGAAAAATGATCTGCCTGCAGCCTTAACGAACATGTCCCGTGAATCTCTGCTGGATTTGATGGACAGCGTGTCCGCCAATTGGCTGGTCAATGACGGTGTCTGGTTTCAGGCGGTTGAATTTGCCCATGGCATGGGAGAAGCCAAACGCTGCAATGATTCGGCATGGGCACAGTTTTCACCGTTTGAGGCATGGTCAATTAAGAAATTTTTAAACATGCCGGATCGCCCCGGACTCGATGGCCTGAAAAAAGCGCTGGGATTCAGGGTTTATGCAAATATAAATGTGCAGTCGATCATTGATGAAGTGCCGAATAGTTTTGTGTTTCAGATGAATGACTGCAGGGTTCAGTCGGCACGAAAACGAAAGGGCTTAGATGACTATCCCTGTAAGTCTGGCGGCCTGGTTGAATATACATATTTCGCAAGATCTATTGATGACCGGATCAGCACTGAATGTATCGGTTGCCCGCCGGATAAACACCCTGAAGAATGGTACTGTGCGTGGCGGTTTTCGATTGAATCATGATGGCTTCGTAAAAAGCCCAAATTCTTTGTTGCACTGCATTCTTCGTCACTGCGGAGTAAACAAACTACGCCTCATTCCTTTGAATTTGTGCGCCTTGAATTTGGAGCTTTTTTCTTTGCCATCTAAATCTGACTTTTTACACGATCATCAATCATAGATTTTCCCATTAAATTATTAAACCATGGGGTGGGCTGATGGACTTTAATGAAATTTTGTTTGAAATGAAAAACCGTATTGCGACCCTGACCTTAAATCGACCGGAAATTCGGAATGCGATTTCAAGCATAGAAATTATCGAAGAGATTGAAACAGCCTGCCAAATGGTCAACAATGACATGTCGGTTAATGTGCTGATTATTACCGCCAAAGACCCGGCCTTTTCTGCCGGTGGCAACGTTAAAGATATGGCAGCCAAAAAAGGCATGTTCGGCGGTACTCCGGCCCAGCTAATGGAAAATTACAGGAAGAATATTCAGCGTATCCCTTTGGCTGTCCATGAGGTTGCCGTACCCACCATCGCTGCGGTGAATGGCCCTGCCATCGGAGCAGGATGCGATCTTGCCTTAATGTGTGATATGCGGATTGCGTCTGAAAAAGCAAAATTCGGTGAAACTTTCTTATCGGTTGGAATAATCCCGGGCGATGGCGGTGCTTATTTTTTGCCCCGGGTGGTGGGCATGGCACGGGCTTGTGAAATGACCTTTACCGGTGAAGTGATTGACGCGGGAAAAGCATCTGACATCGGTTTAGTCAATCATATGGTCTCTCATGATCAATTAATGGAAGCCGCCTTTGAGCTGGCGGTAAAAATTGCTGACAAGCCGCCGGAGGCACTCCGCATGGCCAAACGTCTGCTTTATTCAGGTCAGTCGTCAACACTCCGTCAATTACTTGATCAGTCAGCTGCCTGTCAGGCGTTGTGTCATCATACGGAAGATCACCAGGAAGCACTGTCAGCTATGTTTGAAAAGCGAGAGCCTGCATTCAAAGGCAAATAATCAAACAGGTTATTTGCCAAACAGTATTCTATGTCGGGTTGCCAATTTTTTGAATATGCGATCATTATGTAGGCCGGATTAGAGCGTCAGCGCGCAATTCGGTAAATTCCATGGCCCGTTTTTACGGAATTCGTTTTTGGTGGATTACGCGCTGAAGCGCTAATCCACCCTACGGGGAAGTCTAACGGAATACATCATTTACAGGGTAAGAAACCCGGCCTGTGATGTTGACATACCTCGCCACCATTGAATTCATAGTAGGTCGGGATTCTTTCCCGACAATTTCTAACACTGCTTACTGAATGTATGTTATAAGTCTCTCAATCGTTTCCCAAGAAGAACCCCCCCCTTTTTTAACAAAGGACAAAAATGATGAACATAATTCCTCTTAATTATAAAATCAGCTTAGAATCCGATCTGGAAAAATTTATATTTTCTGGAAATCTTGAGCTAATCATTGAGTCTGCAGAATCGGTGGATAGCATAAAACTTCACGTACTGGAATTAGAAATTTATACCTGCCAAATTGAATATCGCGGGAATCGGTTTGATTGTTCGTTTAATGTTGTTACCGATTCTGAATTGTTAAGCATTATCCTTCCGGAAAAAATTCAGGGGACGTTTACAATTTACATTCGGTATTCGGGAATCATCAATGATAAAATGGCCGGTTTTTATCGCAGCCAGTATGTTTCAGACGGAAAAGTCTATCCTATTGCCGTTACACAGTTCCAGGAAAGTGACGCCAGGCGTGCGTTCCCCTGTTTCGATCATCCCCGTCAAAAAGCTGTATTTGATATTGAATTAACCATTGATAGACATCTGACGGCCATTTCCAACCAGGATGTTGAATCAGTGATGTTAATCGAAAAGAACAAAAAAAAGATCAAATTCAAACAAAGCCCTAAAATGTCAACCTATCTTGTCTTCTGGTGTATGGGAGAATTCAGTATAGTCGAAGACAAAGAAGACAAAAGAGTTCGAGTTGTTTTTCTGCCGGGAATGGAACCCTATATTGAGTTTGGTCTGGATTTTGGAAAAAAAGCGCTGGCATTTTGTGAAGATTTTTATGGTATTGCATATCCGCTGTCAAAGCTCGACCTGATCGCGATTCCGGACTTTGCGTTTGGCGCCATGGAAAACTGGGGGGCGATTACCTTTCGTGAAAACCTGCTGCTTTATTATCCGGATATTACGTCCAAAGCCGGTGCAGAGCGAATTGCGGAAGTCATTTCACATGAAATGGCCCACCAGTGGTTCGGGAATCTGGTGACGCCATCGGACTGGAAGTTTTTGTGGCTGAATGAAAGTTTTGCCACATATTTTGGATTCAAAGTTGTGGATCACTATCATCCATCCTGGAAAACCTGGTCCCAGTTTTTATATACCCAGACAAACGCTGCCCTTGTCCGTGATGCGTATATTCAAACAATTCCCATTGAAATTCCTGGTGGAGAACATGTGGTGATCAATACCAGCACGGCTCCAATTATTTACTGCAAGGGGGGGAGTATTCTGCGCCAGATTAATGGCTATATCGGTGATGATGATTTTAAAAAAGGGGTGCGGTTTTTTCTGGAAAAATACAGCTATGATTGCGCGGTCAGCCAAAATCTTTGGGAAGCCTTTGAATCAGCATCTGATAAGCCAATAACAAAAATGATACAAACATGGATTGAGCATCCCGGGTATCCCATTGTTTCGGCAACACGCCAGGGGGATCAGCTGGTTCTTCGTCAAAAAAGGTTTTCATATCAGCCGAATGCATCCGATCAGGTCTGGCAGATTCCGGTTTCCATCAGTGTGCTTAATGAAAATGGTGAGTGGCAAAATAAAGAAGTGTTAATGGATGCTGAGTCTCAATCAGTTGATTTGGGCAGTGAGTATGCCGTGTATAAAATAAACACCCGTCAGACCGGTTTTTATCGCGTAAAATATATGGATCCAGAAGACTTGAATAAACTGGGTAATGAAATTATAAAGAAAACAATGCCTCCTGAAGACCGATGGGGACTTGAAAATGATCTCTATGCACGGGTTAAAAGTGCTGATGAGACAATAGAAACCTATCTTAAATTTTTAAAATATTATGGAAATGAAACGGATTTTCTTCCCTTAAGAAGCATTGCTGACAATTTGCTCCACGCATATTTGTTGTCCGGAAATGTGAATCAGCAGAGAATTGTACATATCGGAATTCGTTTGATTGAAAAATTACTTTTAATGATTGGATATGAACCGAAGTTGCATGAAGATCACACAACCGGCACATTAAGGGACCAATATATCTGGCAGGGTGTTTTCTTCGGTTCGGAAAAAGTTACTGCATTTGCAAAAACTGAGTTCCAAAAGCTTCTGGATGGTGGTTCGGTGAATCCTGACATAATGAAAAGCATCATGCAGGCCGGTGCCTTAACCGGAAATTCAGCAACGTTTGACTGGTTTGTTCAACGTCTTGAAAAATCCGTCAGTGAACATGACAGAACCAATATTCTGTCTGCACTCGGTTGTTTTAGGGACGAAGCAGTCATTCCAAAGGTACAGTCTTTTATTTTGGAGTCTGTGCCGGCTCGGAACCAGTCGATTCCCATTGCAGCACTGTCATTAAATCCGGCGGCAAGCTGTGGATTATGGGAATGGTACACTTCTGAAAAAGATGTTTTTGCAAAATTTCATCCCCTGATCCATGAGCGGGTTTTTTCATCTATTGTTCCTGTCAGTGAGAATACAGAACCTGATGCTGTCCGGACTTTTTTAAAACAAAATCAGATAAAAATAAATCCGGATGTGGTTGAACTGATTCTTGAACGGTTAATGATTAATCAGCGTTTGAAGAAAAATTTCAGTAGATAAATTACGATTTGTAAAATTTTCAGGTTTCCGTTCAGGTATTTTATATGATCCGTCAGGTATTAAAATTAAAGCAACTATATTGATTGAGGATTTGTATGCTATTTGAACGCTTTGCGAGTTGCTTGACACGATAATTTATATTTGCCATAGTTTTTGTATCTTCATTCCTTCCTATAAATTTTTTCGATAACTTACATTCCAACTTATATTTCGCACGATCAGATATGTTTTTTCGAATTTAAATGCCGAGGTGTCAAAGCAGAGGCTAATAGCTTGATATTGCACCAAATAAAATAAATCTAGACTTTTGCCTTAAATTGTTTTACAACG
>JAJRPH010000518.1 GCA_024280875.1 Deltaproteobacteria bacterium
AAAAAGTTAAAAAATGATTTCAAATTTAAAACGATATTCCTTGTATCATTTTTTTTTTTTTAAAATCAAGTTTTCTTATTTTATAACTGACCAAAAATAGCCTCGATTAAAAATTTTCTGTCATTGCGAAGGAGGCACGACTGAAGCAATCTCATGAAATGTTGGGGATTACTTCGTCATTCGTTCCTCACTCCTCGTAATGACAAATGTAATTTGAGAGTTTTCATTCGGGCACTGCTATTTGTTTAAACCGGCAAGAGTGCCACGAGTGACTTTAATTCTGACTTTTTCAGCGACCTCAAGGGTGACCGTAGTTTCATCCAATGACGTTATCTGTCCATGAATACCGCCGCTGGTAATTACACGATCTCCTTTTTTGAGGTTTGCGATGATTTCCTGATGCTCTTTTGCTTTTTTTTGCTGGGGCCGGATCAGTAAAAAATAAAAAATAACAAACATTAAAATAATAGGGACAAAGGCGCCGTATCCGCCGCCGGCACCTGCCTGCCCTCCGAGACTGCCTGCCTGGCCCATTGCATATGCTGTATTTATCAAACGATACCTCCTTGTATTAATCTTGACAAACTCGTAAAAAGTCAGATTCTGATGGCAAAGAAAAAAGCTCCACCAATCTCATAAAAATTGGCGAGGCGCGCAAATCCTGAGTGATGATTAGTACTTAGCGTACCATGAAGAAACGAAGGATGAAGCGCAACAAAGAATTTGGACTTTTTACGAAGCCATCAATCTTAATTTCAATAAATCGCCCTCTCCATACTTTAAAATGACGATATCGTCAAACACTTCTTTTTATGATCAAGATTAAGAATTGTTCACCACATAGCCAAACTTCTCTGACTTGGCCCATTATATCAAAATAAAAAAAGCAGCCGGACGGGAAATCCCTATTCTCTGACGATTCTCCCATCTCCAGGGATCATGGAACTGTCTTCTTCTATGGTAATGGTTACATCACGTCGAATCTCAAGCTCCAGCAGTTCTTTTTTCTTTCGGTTCAACAAATAAGAGGCGACCTCCTGAGGGACATATCCTTTAACACCGGACACGCCATCTTTTAAAGTCTCAAGACGCAGCCGCCGAAGAAAATTCAACCCCAGGGATTCCACTGACGGGGTGACCCCTTTCCCCCGGCAGCACCGACAAATATGAGAATTTATAAACTGAATGGACGGCCGAATACGCTGACGGGACATCTCCATTAGTCCAAAAGCCGAAAGCCGCCCGACCTTTGTGCGTGCCTTATCGTTTTTAAGTTCAGCCTTAATCGCCTTTTCAACCATTGCCTTGTTTTTACGATCCCGCATATCGATAAAATCAATCACAATCAATCCGCCGAAATCACGCAGCCGTAACTGACGGGCAACTTCCTCAGCCGCTTCTATATTAGTCTGTAACGCAGTCTCTTCCACGGATCTTTTCTGGGTTGCCTTGCCGGAGTTGACATCAATGGAAACAAGGGCTTCCGTTTGTTCAATGACGATAGACCCCCCGGATTTCAGATGAACACGATTTTCAAATATGGATGCGATCTGGTCTTCTAACTGATGTTTTGAAAAAATCGGTTTATCAATTTTATACCGCTTCACAATTTTCAGATGCTGCGGGGAAATCATCCTGATGGACTCTTTAATTTCATTAAAAACCGTTTCATCATCAACAAGGATTTCTGAGATATCCGGCGTAAAATAATCGCGGATCACCCGCTGGGCCAGGGTTCCTTCTTTATGCAAAAGAACAGGAGCAGATTCATTCACTCCTTTTTTGATGTTTTTCCATAACCGCATCAGAAAGCGTAATTCCTTGGAAAGGATCGTCTTGGTACATTTCTGACCGGCAGTGCGCACGATGATCCCGAATCCCTCGGGAAGCAACTTGCCCATCATTTCCTTAATGCGCTTACGTTCGGCTTCATCTTCTATTTTACGGGATACGCCGACATTTTTGCTCCCGGGCATTAAAACCGTATGGCGTCCGGGAATAGAAATAAAAGTAGTTAGCATTGCCCCTTTTTTCATAAACGGTTCCTTGGTAACCTGAACCATTAATTCCTGACCTGTTTTGATAATAGACTTCAGGGTCTGACTGCCTGACGGATCATCTAAAAAATAATCCGGATGAATTTCATGTTGTTGAAGAAAACCATTTTTTTCAACGCCATAATCGACAAAAACCGCCTGAAGGCTGGGCTCGACCCTGGAGACAATCCCTTTATAAATGTTGCCCTGAGTAACTTCCCTTGCCGTTGTTTCAATATGGAATTCTTCCAGCCGGTTGTTGCTTACCTTGGCAATCCGGCATTCTTCAGTGTCCACTGCATTAATCAGTATCTTAATACTCATAAAAATCCTTCTAAAAAAGTTATATGCCAGTATAGTTCTTTACAACGCAGTATTTGCAATAAATATAAATAATAAATACCACGCCCAAAGACTGGTATCTAAATATGAAATTGAGTAGTACAAGTCAAATAATTTTTGATTTAAGCAGGTTGCATGGAAAAACCTTCTCCTTGATATTTATTAAATATTATGGCAATAAAAATCAAAATTAACACAATAACATAGAAAAGGATTCATAGCCGATAATGGAAAAGCGATACGATCCCAAAAATATAGAAGCAAAATGGCAGGCGCGTTGGGCGAAAAACAATCGATTTAAAGTCACGGAGGACACTTCAAAACAAAAATATTATTTGCTTGAAATGTTCCCCTACCCTTCCGGAAAAATCCACATGGGCCATGTCAGAAACTATACCATTGGCGATGTCGTCGCCCGTTATAAAACGATGAAAGGCTTCAATGTCCTTCACCCCATGGGATGGGACGCCTTTGGCATGCCGGCGGAAAATGCGGCCATTGCAAACAATACCCAGCCTGCTGCATGGACCTATGATAACATCAGGTCCATGAAGCACCAGTTAAAACAGCTGGGCTTTAGCTACGACTGGGACCGTGAGGTCACCACCTGCACTCCGGATTATTACCGGTGGGAACAGTGGCTTTTCATCCAAATGTTTAAAAAGAAAATGGCATATCGGAAGGAGTCATATGTCAACTGGTGTGATCCCTGTCAGACCGTTCTGGCCAATGAACAGGTGGAAAACGGGGAGTGCTGGCGTTGCGGCAAACCGGTCCGGCAGAAAAAACTGTCCCAGTGGTTTTTTAAAATTACGAATTACGCGCAGGATCTGCTGGATTTTTGCGACCAGCTTCCCGGATGGCCGGATAAAGTCACCACCATGCAGAAAAACTGGATTGGAAAAAGCACAGGGGCTGAGATAGACTTTGCGGTTGAAAATTCCGAACACGCTATCACGGTTTTTACCACCCGCCATGATACTGTTTTGGGCGCTACATTCATGTGTCTGGCACCGGAACATCCCATGGTGGAGATCCTGTCTAAAAATACCTCCCAGGAACAGGCAATAGCCGAATTCCAGCAACGAATGTCTAAGGAAAACCGTTCCAGCCAGAATATTGAAACCTATGAAAAGGAAGGTGTTTTCACCGGCGCCTGGTGTATCAACCCATTGACCGCCAGACGGATGCCCGTTTTTGCCGCCAATTTTGCATTAATGGAATATGGAACCGGCGCGGTTATGTCTGTGCCTGCCCACGATCAGAGGGATTTTGAATTTGCCAAAAAATACGAATTAGACATTATCGTGGTCATCAAGCCGGAAGATCAGGATATTGCCGATATCGCGGTAACAGAAGCCTATACCGGGCCGGGAATCATGGTCAACTCCATGCAGTTTGACGGTATCGGCAACAAAGATGCGCAGGAAAAAATTGCCGACTTTCTGGAAAAAGAAAATCTTGGAAAACGATCGATCAGTTATCGTCTACGTGACTGGGGGATTTCCAGACAGCGCTTCTGGGGAACACCGGTCCCGATGATCCATTGCGAACACTGCGGCATTGTACCGGTGGCAATAGAAGATCTGCCGGTGGTGTTGCCGGAAAATATCGATTTACTTGAAGGCGGAAGCTCTCCGCTGTCCAGGCTGGAGTCATTTATCAATACAACATGCCCGGAATGCGGCAGGAGCGCCAAACGTGAAACCGACACCATGGATACATTTGTCGAATCCTCCTGGTATTTTGAACGCTACTGCAGTCCCAAATGTGATTCCGCCATGTTTGACAAACAAGCTGTCGACTACTGGATGCCGGTGGATCAGTATATCGGCGGGGTTGAACATGCCGTGCTGCACCTGCTTTATTCAAGATACTTTACCCGCGTATTAAATGATCTGCAGATGGTGAAATACAAAGAACCGTTCACGCGCCTGCTCACCCAGGGCATGGTATGCAAAGAGACGCTGTCCTGTCCGGAACATGGATTTTTATTTCCCGAGGAAGCCAGGATAGAAGGAGACACGTATTTCTGCACCAAATGCAGTCGGGAAGTCACTGTCGGGCGCGTGGAAAAAATGTCCAAATCCAAAAAAAATGTGATTGATCCCAATTCCCTGCTTGAAAAATACGGTGCGGACACGGTCCGGCTCTTCTGCCTGTTTGCGGCCCCTCCGGAAAGGGATCTGGAGTGGAATGAACAGAGTGTTGACGGAAGCTTCCGATTTTTGAACCGGATCTGGCGCCTGATACAGGACCTGAATGAAGAAGTCAAATCCGCAGCACCCTATGACGGTGCCTTGAGTGAACTAGATGATGACCTGAAAAAACTTTACCAGAAAACACAATTGACCATCAAAAAAGTTTCCAAAGATATTGAAGACCGATTTCATTTCAACACTGCCATCAGCGCTGTCATGGAACTTGTGAACATGATGTACACCATGGACCTTAACACAAACCGTCCGAACGGTGCCGGTGTCTTCAGAACCGCCGTGGATTCAATCATTCTCCTGCTTTCACCCATTGTGCCGCACATAGCTGAAGAACTATGGGAAACCATGGACAATAAAAGCGGAAGCCTTGCAGAAACACCATGGCCTTCATTTCGGGAAGATGCATTAATCACCGACACGTGCCTCATTGTCGCTCAGGTCAATGGCAAGCTCAGGGGGAAATTCAACATTGATGCAAATGCGGATGATGAAACGATCAGGGAAAAAGCCCTGGCAGATGAAAACGTGAAGCGATTCATCGATGGCCGGCCCATTAAAAAAATTATCGTTGTCAAAAAAAAGCTGGTGAATATTGTTATTTAACTTTGACAAACTCGTAAAAAGTCAGATCTCGATGGCAAAGAAAAAAGTTCCAAATTCAAGGCGCGCAAATCCTGAGTGATAATTTGCACTTAGCGTACCATGAAGAAACGAAGGATGTAGCGCAACACAGAATTTGGACTTTTTACGAAGCCATCAACTTTGGGTTCGCTCAACCCCTTAAGAAAGGAAAAAGATGCCCCGCATTTACTTAAAAGGAATATGCTTCGTTTTATGTATGGTTGTCACGGCCTGCGGGTATCGATTTTCCGGCAGCGGGGATTTGCCGCAAGGCATTGAAAAACTCCATATCGGTGTTTTTGAGAACCGCACCAGTGAAAATGGACTCGAAAGCCGGATCGCCAATGATCTGATATACCAGTTTACAAGATTTGGCAGCCTGAACCTGACGAATCAGACAAAAGCGGACGCTTTTTTGACCGGCACCATAAAATCAGTAAAATCGGTGACGATTTCTCATGAAAGTGCCAATACGTCTACTGAGCGTCGGCTCCAGGTAACCATTGCGCTAAAATTAACGGCAAAGGAAGGCAAGCTTCTATGGTCCGACTCCGCGATATCCGCATATGAAACATATGAGGTCGGTTCGGACAAGGCACAAACTGAGAAAAATAAAAAATCCGCTTTAGCAAAACTCTCAAGTCGAGTTGCTGAGCGGATTTATTATCGATTAACGGATAATTTTTAATAACCCGGTAAGATGATTTTTCCCATCCGAAAAGATTATGATGCGATGGTGCGGTTTACCATTTTTGAAAGCCGGGATATTTTTCTTGCCGCTGTTCGCGGATGGATGACACCTTTTTTGGCAGCTTTATCAATAATTGACTTAGCTGTATTTAACTCATCGGCGGCGGTGTTTACATCACTATCTTTTCCAAGAAGGTCAATCTTCTTAACGATTCCCTTAATGCGGGTTTTAACCGCCCGGTTAGCCAAGCGTCGTTTTTGATTTTGCAAATTTCGTTTAACTGCGGATTTATGGTTTGCCAATGTTCAAACTCCTTTATACGGTTTTTTACGAAAAATATAAATGGTATTGATACCGGATCGAACCGGTCGTGTCAAGATTTTTATTAAATGAACGGATCGCCATGAGCAATGAAAAAAAACAATTTACAAAAGCCGCCGGAATTATCGGTGTCTTCACGCTGGTCAGCCGCATTCTCGGGTTTGTAAGAGATATGGTGATCGCCTGGTTTTTCGGGGCCGGTCTCCTGTCCGATGCTTTTTTTGTGGCTTTCAGACTCCCGAATCTGGTCAGGCGACTTTTCGGCGAAGGTTCATTAACGGTTGCCTTTATTCCTGTCTTTTCCGAACATATATCAAAATATGGGAAAGAAGAAGCCTTTCAAATGGCAAAATCCGCGGTCCGAATGCTGTCGGTCATTCTGGTCATCATTACCATCATCGGCATTATCGCGGCTCCGGGAATCATTCGAATCATCGCCCCCGGTTTTACCGGGGCAAAACTTTCAATGACCGTCATCCTGACCCGCATCATGTTCCCCTATATATTCTTTATCTGCCTGGTCGCTCTAAGCATGGGGATTTTAAACGTGCTCGGTCATTTTGCCGCGCCGGCGATGGCACCGGTTCTTTTGAACCTTTCGATTATCGCCTCTGTTCTATTTATTTCGCCTTGCCTGCACGAACCTTCCATCGGCCTGGCCATTGGCGTACTCATTGGCGGAGTACTACAGCTCCTGCTGCAAATACCATTTCTTGTGAAAAAAGGATTCTATTTCTGGCAAAAGGCTGATTTTTATCATCCGGGCCTGAAAAAAATCGGACTATTAATGCTGCCGTCGGTTTTCGGGGCTGCGGTTTATCAGATTAATATTCTCATCGGCACATTGCTGGCCTCTTTTCTGGCTGAAGGCAGCGTCTCTTATCTTTATTATGCGGACCGCCTGGTTCAGTTTCCTCTAGGGCTATTTGCAATCTCCATATCGGTTGCGATTCTTCCCAGCCTTTCCCGCCAGGCTGCATCCGGGGATATGCGCGCATTGACCGATACGTTTGCCTATGCCATGAAACTCATTTTTTTTATAACCATTCCGGCAATGACCGGCCTGATTCTCTTACGCCACCCCATTGTTGCCCTGCTCTTTGAAAGAGGCAAGTTCGATCCGGTCAGTTCCGCACTGACCGCTGATGCGCTTTTGTATTACAGTATCGGTCTTTGTGCCTTTTCTGCGGTTCGCATTGTGGTTTCCACTTTTTATGCTTTGCAGGACACGAAAACGCCCGTCAAGATGGCGGTAATTTCCGTTCTGGCGAATATCGTTCTATGCCTCACTCTGATGGGGCCGCTTGCGCACGGAGGCTTGGCTCTTGCCGCCTCCCTTTCATCCATGCTGAATTTCATTCTTCTGATAATGGCATTACGAAAAAAGCTGGGTGCCCTGGGAGGTAAAAAGATCATTGAGTCCATTGCCAAATCTGTGATATGTTCTTTAGTTATGGGATTAAGCATC
>JAJRPH010000519.1 GCA_024280875.1 Deltaproteobacteria bacterium
CCCTGAACATGTCCCCCCCGGCCTTTTTCACACTTTCGGCGATGGCCATGGCCCGGGATTCACTCTCCACGGCACACGGCCCGGCAATAATAACCATGCGGCCATCACCGATGGTCACATTACCTACCTGAATCAGGGTTCCATCCGGTTTGGTTTCCCGACTCACCAATTTGTAGGGCCGGGTAACAGCTATTGTCTGTTTCACCCCTGGTAAATCCTGAAACCAAGCCTCTTCTAACGCCCCTTTATTAAAAAGAACCGCAATAGATACCCGATCCCCGCCCGGAATGGACCGGGCCTTACATCCTTTTGATTCAACAGCTGCAATGACTTCATCCACCTGTTTTTGACTCGCATCCTGACGCATTACTATCAACATAATTCGACTCCTTTCAATTGAATCGACTCTTTAAAATTGTTGGAACAAAAAAACCGCAAGGCCCATGCTGCGCCCTGCGGTCATTTTCTTTATCTTATTTTACTGGCAATTCATACCGGAACCGGCTAAAAGGCGCACCTCTGCTGTGTATCCATTCGCCACCAACGCCAGTAATTTGTAAGTAATTTTGTGTTCATTCAGCTATCCATGGTTTGGTTAAAAAATTATGCACTATGTGTATATCATAATAACCGTTATGTCAATTCCTGAAACACGATGTCAAAGAACAACACCTGAATCAACGCCTCTCAGGCTTATTGCTCCATATTCCGCGAAACCCTGAGTAAACGGATTCCAGCCTTATGCTATTTATCTTATTAATAAAATCTTCACATTGTTTACTTGACACGCATCAGGCTTTTGATATTAATTTATCAATTAAATCATAGGGTACATATAGTTGGCGGTAAAAGATAAAGGCCTGAAACACAAACAAGGAGAGATGCAAATGCCGGGAAGCAAAGGAATCGATCTGAATTCATTTTTAAAAAATCCGGAAGTACAAAAAGTCACAACACCCTTTACAAATGATTTTCAGGAACGGTTAAACTTTCAGCCTCATGCCTGTGAAGTATTCAACTTTCCGGTCACTGGCCTTGAAAATGATGAGCGGTATAAATTTGATATCCACCCGGCCACAAAAAAAGCACTCCCTCATATTATTGACAATACGGTTCAGCGTATTATCGGCATTGACCCACCTGACGCGGTTCTTACGAAAGAATATACAAAGCAAAGAAATATCGGCATTGTATTTTCCGGCGGCCCGGCCCCAGGCGGGCACAATGTGATTGCCGGACTTTTTGACGCCATGAAAAAGGCCAATCCCAAAAATCGGTTATTCGGTTTTATTCTTGGCCCGGAAGGAATCCTTGAAAATGATGCAATTGAACTCGAAAAGAACATGATTGACGCTCATCGAAATCTCGGCGGATTTTCCATGATCAAAACCGGCCGCACAAAGATCGATACAAAAGAAAAAATGGCCCTTGCCCGGGAAAACTGCAAAAAATTGAACCTGGATGCCATAGTCGTTGTCGGCGGCGATGATTCCAACACCAATGCAGCGTTTCTGGCCCAGGAGCTTTTTAATGACGGCATTCAGGTCATCGGGGTCCCTAAAACGATTGACGGAGATATTCAGGTCAAAGACAAAAACGGAAAAAGCCTATGCGCCATGTCATTCGGCTTTCACACGGCGGCCAGAGCTTTTGCGTTGAACATCAACAACCTGTGCTCTGACAGCAGCTCAGATGTAAAATATTGGCATGTCTGCAAAGTCATGGGCCGGGTGGCCAGCCACCTCGCCCTGGAAGTCGCTCTTCAGGTACATCCGAACATGTGCATGATTGGTGAAGAAATGGCTGATTACATTGACATGGAGCGGATAGAAAAAGCAAAGGCCTCCGGCGTTACTGACTATACGGCTTTCGGCATGACCCTTCGGCATCTTTCAAGAGTTATCTGCAATGCCATCGTTCGGCGTGCCGAAATGGGCAAAAATTACGGCGTTATTGTGATTCCCGAGGGGATACTGGAATTCATAAATGAAATCCAGATATTTATAATAAAACTGAACACAATCATTGCTGAATACAACCAGACCCATGACACGGACTTTCACTCAGACTTCATAACACTTGACGACAAGCTGGTCTATCTGCGCCGACTGGCCAGATTTTCCCGCGAGAATAAAAATTTTTTCATCTGGAATACCAGAGATGACGATCTTTTTAGTGATATTCCCGCATTTTTCCAGGAGGGCCTTCTGACAGAAAGAGACAGCCACGGAAATTTTCAGTTCTCCCAGGTAGAGACCGAGAAAGTTATTTTAGGCCTGGTGCAGAGCTACCTGAAAATCCGGCAGGAACAGGGACGCTATAAAATTGGCATCAAACCGGATTGGTTTAGAAAAACTCTTAAAAGAGAAGGCTTTGACCCGGATTATTACGGACCTGTCCTGTTTAAAAATTTTAACACGGATGACCCGTTTTTGATAGCCAAAGATTCCCTTATTTCAATAAAAACATTAAACCAGGAACTGGTCAGGGAAGAATTTATCGGTAAAAATGATGATATCCCGCCGGTAATTCAAAGAGTCTTTCTGGCGACGATTCCCAAATTCAAAACCCAGGTCCATTTTTACGGCTACGACGGCCGCGGAAATGATCCCACCTGGTTTGACTGCACATATACCTATAATCTGGGACTGACGGTTTTTTCCCTGATCGCCAACAATGCCACCGGTCAGATGGCGGCTATCAAAAATCTTGAAAAAGACATGGTCGACTGGGAACCCATCGGGATTCCTATTGCCCCGCTCATGCACCTTGAGGAAAGAAAAGGCAAACTGGCGCTGGTCCTTGAGCGGACGGTTGTGGACATTGATTCTCCGGCCTTTAAAGTCGTCGAAGCCATGCGTGAAAAATGGCTCGCAGCAAATCCGGGACCTGACCAGTTTCGACGCCCTGGCCCCATCCGATTTTCAGGCAGCAGCGTGGACAGTAAGCCATTGACACTGGCATTAAACAATCTGGGACGGCCACAGGTTTGATTCGCCCATTTGCGGCGTTATAAGCGGTTCGCGGTAAACCGCTACAGCTTCACTCCTTATGCCTTGCAAATGAACGAATCAAATCTGTGCATAATTCGTCCTGTTTTGTTTTTATTGTTTTATCCCGCATTTAACAAAATTTGGGTCGTTCAAATCCGGTTTAGGGAAGTGGAAGAAATTAATATACCGGAATTGCGCAGAATTTTTGATCGTATTCAAGGCACGTCAACAGGCGCATAACGAGTTATGTAACTGTTGACGCAACGAAGAAGACGATCAAAAAGGCAAGCAAGTTTGGTATATTAATTTTTGGAAGTTCCCTATGCGTTCAGCAATTTCACTACTTTTTCAACTGCCTCTCCAAATGCCTTTGCTGCAGGTGCATCCTTATTCTCATCCTGGTAAGAGTGGCCGGAATCCCCTGCTTTCACAATTTTCGGGTCAAACGGAATTTTCCCTAAAAAACTAATATTAAACTGGTTTGCGGTTGTCTCACCGCCACCGGAGCCGAACAAATCCGCGGTTTCTCCACAATGCGGACAGACATATCCGCTCATGTTTTCAACCATTCCCACGATATCCTTGTTGATTTTTTTGCAGAAATTAATCGATTTCCGGACATCGGACAGTGCCACCTCCTGCGGGGTTGTCACAATAATCGCTTTTGCATCGGGAATCATCTGTGCAACACTTAACGGTTCATCACCGGTTCCCGGAGGAGAATCAATAATCAAAAAATCGAGTTCCCCCCAGTCAATATCCGTTATAAACTGGATAATTGCGGAATGTTTCAAAGGGCCTCGCCAGATCACTGCATCGTCCTTATTGGGCATGAAACATTCCATGGATATAGCTTTTAAGTTATCAGAATACGTCATCGGGATTAACTTGGGTCCGTCTTTTGATGCTGTTACTTCGCCTTTCAGACCCAGCATTCGGGGGACATCCGGCCCATGCAGATCGACATCCATAATGCCGACCTTAAACCCCTTATTAGCAAGTGCAATCCCCAGGTTAACCGATACACTGGTTTTCCCCACACCGCCCTTGCCGCTCATAACAATCAATTTATTTTTTATTTTTGATAACGTATTTTTTATTTCAATTTCCTGTTGTTGTTTTGCCGGATCCTGCGAACCACAGGCCCCGCTCTGACAATTTTCCATATAAACACATCTCCTTATTATTAATACAAAACCGCATGATTTAAATCATGAAAAAGGAAGAACCATCACACAAAAAAAATTATTCGAACCCGTCTGCATGTATGATATAAGCACGAAAATTTATTTGGATAACACCCGGTGAACTCCGCTGTGACGGCATGACGGGCATGCCCTTGGCCGTCCGGTACCTAAGTCTTCATGCCATTCATATTCACAATTTTCACACACAAAAAGGCGTTCGGTGCAACTAATCTCATAATTTCCGCCCTCAATATTGATGGCCTTGCCATTGATCAGTGCGTCGGCAACAATTTTTCGAGCCTGCTCAATAATTCTTCCGAACGTTGCCCTTGACACCCCCATCATCTGGCCACCGTCCTCATGTGACAGCCCTTCCAAATCGGCAAGCCTTAATGCTTCCCGTTCATCAATGGTCAGACGAATTTCTTCGAGTTCAAGCATTGGAATGCCTCTGGGTTTGAAATAGCAAACCCCCGGATTAAATGCGACAAAACGTTTTTTATGCGGTCTTCCCATAACCTACCTTAATTTTGAGCATATTCTCATGCTGTTAAAATTAATCCTTACCTTCGCCCTTGTCAAGTTCAAACAAAATTTTATTATCCGGTTTACTCATACGGTTTACCGGCCCTGCACCTCACTGCGACCGACTCCGCATGCGCGCTTAAGCCCTCCACTTTGGCAATACGCATAATGTCTTCAGCCTCACGGTTAAACGCCTCTTTTGAATAATGCAGCAAACTGGTCTGCTTCATAAAATTATCCACGGATAATGCGGAAGAAAACCGTGCCGTCCCCCCGGTGGGTAGGACATGATTCGGGCCGGCAACATAATCGCCCACCGGTTCCGGTGTATATTCACCCACAAAAACAGCGCCTGCATTCCGGATTAACCCGATGTATTCAAAAGGTTCATTAATCTGAAGTTCAAGGTGTTCCGGTGCGATCCGGTTGGAAAGATCGATGGCCGTCTCAATGTCCGGAACAATCATGATGCTACCGAAAGCTGCTAATGACTTTTCAGCAATCTCTTTTCGATCCAGATGGTCCAGCTGGACAGTCAGTGCTTTCAGCGTTTTTTCGGCCACCACTTCCGAACTGGTAATCAATACCGATGAAGCCAGCGTATCGTGTTCCGCCTGAGAAAGCAAATCTGCGGCAATAAACTCCGGATTGGCCAATTCATCGGCTATGACCAGTATCTCACTGGGACCGGCAATCATATCAATACCAACTGTCCCGGCCACCATCTTTTTGGCAAGGGTCACATAGATATTTCCCGGCCCCACAATTACATCGACTCTTTTGATGGTTTCCGTCCCATACGCCAGTCCGGCGACAGCCCAGGCACTGCCCGTTTTATAAATAATATCAGCACCGACTTTTTTTGCTGCCACCAGAAGATGGGGGTTGACTGTTCCTTCTTTCGTGGGCGGCGTTACCATGGCAATATGTTTCACTCCGGCAATTTTCGCCGGAATAACACCCATCAACACCGATGAAACCAGCGGCGTTATGCCGCCTTTGGCACCCGGAACATAAACACCGGCCGCATCCACCGGATTCACCAGCTGCCCCAGCATCACGCCGGGCCGGGGCGTGATGATCCAGGAATTGCGAAGCTGTTTTCTATGAAATTCCTCAACCTGTTCCGCGGACCGGTTTAAAGCAGCCATAAAACTGCTGTCAACCTGTTCTTTTGCGGCCTCAATTTCATCCGGGGAAACGATTAAATCAGAAGCTTTCAGGCCCGGAGCATCAAAACGATTGGTATACTCAATCAATGCGTCATCGCCGCGCTGTTTAACATCAGCAAGAATTTTTGAAACCGTGTCAATATCCTGCTCTCTGAATTCAAATCCCCTCTCAGTAATGGCACGTATCTTTTTTTCAGCGTCAGGTGATGGATAACGAACTATTTTCATGAACAATTCCTCAAAATGCATATTCTATATAAATTTTATTATATTTATGACAATCTCACCGGCATGTCAATGATTCACTCATGGCAAGAATTTGATACAATTGTAATCAAATTAAGCATATGCCAAATATGCAGCAGTTGACATCCATCATTTAATTTGTCATAGTCATTTTTTTTATTTTGTAAATCAATTATCAATATATCGTCATAAATGGAGGAAGTAAATGTCTGAAAATAGAATTTATAATTTTAACGCTGGCCCGGCGACACTGCCGCTCCCGGTTCTGGAAGAAATCCAGGCATCTTTATTAAATTACAAATCAAGCGGCATGTCCATCATGGAAGTCAGCCACAGATCCCCCTGGTTTGATGATGTGATCAACGACGCGATAACAAGAACAAAACGCCTGCTGGGACTGGACGACAAATTTCACGTACTGTTTCTCCAGGGCGGCGCAAGCACACAATTTGCCATGATCCCCATGAACTTTCTGGCTGACGGAAAATCCGCCGACTTTGTCAATACCGGCACCTGGTCAACCAAAGCCATCAAGGAAGCCAAAATTCTGGGCAAAGCCCATCAGGTGGTGGCCTCATCAGAAGACCGGAATTTTGCTTATATTCCCAAAGACATTGCCTTTAATAAAGACGCGGTTTTCGCTCATATTACGTCTAATAATACCATCAAGGGTACCCAGTGGGCGCAGTTCCCGGATACCGCAGGCGTCCCGATTCTCTCTGATATGTCTTCAGACATTATGTCCCGGCCGCTGGATGTGGATAAATTCGGCATGATTTATGCCGGAGCCCAGAAGAATATTGGACCGGCCGGTGTCTGCATGGTGATCGTTCGCGACGACATGCTGAAACTGATACCGGACAACCTGCCGTCTATGCTGAATTACAATACGTTTGTCTCCAAAAATTCCATGTACAACACACCGCCTTGTTTTTCCATTTACTGCATTCAGCTGGTCATGAAATGGCTGGAAGAAACCGTGGGCGGCCTGGGTGCCATGGAAAAAATCAACAAGGAAAAAGCCGGCCTGCTGTATGATTTCATGGATGCCACGGACTTTTACAATGCCACCGCAGACAAAGACAGCCGTTCATTAATGACCGTGACGTTCCGCCTGCCCAGTGAAGACCTGGAACAGCAGTTTATCAAGGAAGCAACAGCAAAAGGCATGGGCGGTCTTAAAGGCCATCGTTCCGTGGGCGGGTGCCGGGCATCGATCTACAATGCCATGCCGACTGAAGGCGTAAAAACGCTGGTTGAGTTTATGCAAGAATTTGAAAAGAAAAACGGCTAGCCTCCCGGCCTGATTCGTCCTTTGGCTGCGTTATGCGAAAATCGCGGTAGCCCTGCTACAGCTTCTTTTACGCAAGCCTTGCCAAAGAACAAATCAAATCCGGTATGCACGTTAAACAAAATATAGATTATAAAAAAGGCTGCCCTGACGGGCAGCCTTTTTTATATTTCTGCTTTCAACTGCCATATGGAAAAATGGTTTTTAAGCAGTTTGAACTTTTTTGGTGCAAACAATGAGTACATGGGGTTGCCAGTGCGCGTAGCGCAAAAGGGCCTTCAAAGAATGAAAATAAATTCCAAAAATTAAAACCCCTTTTGTTCCTTCGGAACATGGGCAATGACTTACATATGCCGATTCGTACACCCCCTTAAACCTTGACAAAACCCTTCACTGTTGTACAATTGTCACTAATACTTGTTCCGGAGATAAAATGGATATTGTAATTGATACATCAGCCCTGATCGCGGTTATTGCAGGCGAACCAGAGCGTAACAGGATTGTTGAATTAACAACAGCAAATACACTTATCGGGCCTGGATCTATTCCATGGGAAATCGGAAATGCCTTCTCAGCCATGTTCAAACAAAACAGGCTGACACTTGAAGAAGCCCGGGAGGGATTAACAATTTTTAACAGTATCCCAATTCGATACATCAATCCGGACTTTGTTCATGCAATGACAATATCCAAACAGACCAACATGTATGCCTACGATGCTTATTTTATAGATTGTTCCCTAAGGCAAAAAGCGCCGTTATTGACATTAGATCATAAGCTGAAGTTGGCCGCCCAGAGTCTCAACGCCAAAATACTGGAGGTTTAATATGCAGGTATATACATATTCGGAAGCACGCCAGAAGCTGGCCGTAGTGCTTGAACAGGCTGAAAACACAGGAAAAGTTTTAATCAGAAGAAAAGATGGACGAACCTTTGCGCTGGTGCCGGAAAAAATAGCTTCTTCGCCGTTAGATGTCCCATCCATTAAAGCAAATATTACGACAAAAGAAATCGTAGATATTGTCCGGGAAGGACGAGAAAGGTAAAACGATTCACTTCAGGCAACTGCGTCCCGCATCGCTTGAAAAAATGGAAAGCCCTCCTTTGGAAATAGCTATTTATTAAATCTTAACCATTAAATAACAAATAGTTATCATAATCATGGACGATCAAAAAAGCATCATCATCAACGGCAATTCATTTTCCTTTACCGCCGGAGAAACCATCCTGGCGGTTGCTGGCAGAAACCATATTGACATCCCGACTCTGTGTTATCTGAAAGGAACCACTCCCACCGGGGCCTGCCGAATGTGTGTTGTCGATGTAAAAAAAGCAAGAACTCTGTTGCCGGCCTGCTCCACGCCCGCAGAAAGCAATATGGAAGTGCAGACCGAATCCCGGCAAGTTATCGAATCCCGCCGCATGTCGCTGCAGCTGCTTCTGGCATCCGGGAACCACAACTGCGCAGTCCGCGGATCCGACGGCCAAAGCTGGACGGCTTTTCAACTGAATGTTCAGAGCCAAGATAACAGTGATGACCTTTGCCCGGTCTGGGGAGACTGCAAGCTTCAAAACCTTGCCTACCGCTACCAGGTCTCCGGAGAAACATTTCCGGCAACCAAAAGTCAATACCCCATGGAAACCGTCAATCCGTTTATTATCCGGGATTTTTCAAGATGTATCCTGTGCGGGCGGTGCATTCAGGCCTGTAATGAAGTTCAGGTCAACAATGCCATCAGCCTGGGTTACCGGGGGGCTGCGGCCAAAATCATTGCTGCCGGTGATCGGCCGCTCAAGGATTCCGACTGTGTATTCTGCGGAGAATGCATCCAGGCCTGTCCGGTGGGTGCGCTGGTGGAAAAAGATGCCCGGTATGACTGGCGGCCCTGGGCAAACCGAAAAGTAAGAACCACCTGCAGTTACTGCGGGGTGGGCTGCCAGCTTGATTTTCATATTCAGGACGACCGGATTATTAAAATATCCGGTGCGGAAGAAACACCCCCCAATTACGGCAGTTTATGCGTCAAAGGACGGTTCGGGTTTAATTTTATCCATTCCGAAGACCGCTTAAAATCCCCTTTAATTAAGGAAAACGGAGAATTCCGTGAAGCCACATGGGACGAAGCCCTGGACCTGACCGCCAGGCGACTGTCGGAAATCAAGGAGAAAAACGGCCCGGACAGTATTGGTGTCCTCACCTCGGCACGGGTCACCAATGAAGACAATTACGCGGCCATGAAATTTGCCCGGGCGGTTTTAAAAACCAACAACATTGATCATTGCGCACGGCTCTGACACAGCTCCACCGTGGCCGGTCTGGCCGCAGCATTCGGAAGCGGAGCAATGACAAATACCATCGGGGATATCGAAGACGCGGATGTTATCCTGGTGACCGGTTCCAACACCACGGAAAACCACCCGGTATTGTCCAGCTATGTGAAACGGGCAGTTAAATTTAAAAATACCCGGTTGATTGTCATTGATCCGAGACGGATCAAACTTACTGAATTCGCAGATTACTGGCTGAGGCCGAATCTTGGGACCGACGTGGCCTGGATTAACGGGCTCATGCACGTGATTATTTCTGAAAACCTGCATGACCAGGAATTTATTAAAGCCCG
>JAJRPH010000520.1 GCA_024280875.1 Deltaproteobacteria bacterium
CAATGGATGATCGAAAAAGATGTTGTCAAACCGGAACAGATCAAGGATTTGCTCAGAAAGGTTCTAATGTAAACGATAATGTAAACAATGCCAGAGTTGAACGATTTAGATTAGATATATCAACAGTCCTTTTAACCTTTTCAAAACGGAGGCATGTCATGAAATATATCGGCAAAGACCCCAAAGATAAAATCTTTCAACGCTTTTCAGACCACGTGTCTTCCGGAAAAGCCGATTTTTTTAAAAGCGTGGGCATTGATTTTGTGTTTGGCCGCAGACAAGGCCCCTATATCTGGGACGCAGAAACGTCCAAACGGCTGATCAATTGTCATTGTAACGGCGGCGTGTTCAACCTGGGACACCGCCATCCTGAAATCATTGACTCCCTCAAACAAAGCCTTGATGAACTTGACATCGGAAACCATCATTTAATCAGTGAAACCCGGGCGTTGCTCGGCCAAAAGCTTGCCGACTTGTCACCCGGTGATCTTTCTTGCACTGTTTTCGGCGTCAGCGGCGGCGAAGCAATTGATCTGGCTGTGAAGCTGGCCAGGGGATATACCGGCAAAAGGAAAATTATTTCCGCAAACGGCGCCTATCACGGCCACACCGGACTTGCCCTTGCCACCGGCAACGCCAAGTACAGGGATCCTTTTGGCCCGAACCTTCCGGGTTTTGTTCAGATCCCTTTTAATGACAAAAAAGCGCTCACCGAATCTGTTGACAAAGACACGGCGGCAGTGATTTTTGAAACCATTCCGGCAACCTTCGGCATACCAATCCCGGACCATGATTTTTATGCTTATGCACTTGAACTGTGCCGCCGAAACGGTGCATTGCTCATACTCGACGAAGTACAAACCGGACTGGGGCGAACCGGTACCATGTGGGGATATGAAAATTTTGATGTTTTGCCGGATATCTTTGTTACCGGAAAAGGGCTGTCCGGCGGCATTTACCCGATCACAGCCACCTGTTTCAAGCCGGAACTGGAATCTTTTTTTCAAAAAGATCCCTTTGTTCATATTTCCACATTCGGCGGGGCTGAAGTGGGATGCCCGGTGGCCATGGCAGTCCTTGAAATTACATCCCGCCCCGGTTTCCTTGAAAATGTCCGTGACCTGGCGTTAATTTTTAAAAACGGGTTTGAACGACTAAAGGACAAACACCCTGAAATTCTGGTGGGCCTCCGACAGCTTGGCCTGATGATGGGAATCGAAATGGTCAATGAACATTGCGGCCCTATCCTTTCCAAGACACTCTATGACAACGGTATTTTAAGTGTTTACGCAAACAACGATACCCGGATAAGCCAGCTCCTGCCGCCGCTGATTATCGACCGACCCGTTGCCGAAGAGATTCTTGAACGCGTGGACAAAGGCCTGGATGATGCGAAAAAATTCCTTGATTTATGATATTGTCAACTCAAGACCATAATTAACGCCCAGATGTTTTGCGCCAAAAAAATCAGCCGTATAGGATGGGAGCAGGGAAAGTCCACCGCCGTACTGCCAGTATGCGATACCAACCACGATAAAAAGTAAAACAAGATTCTGAGATCTGATAACAGCCGGCATGGCAACCAGACACAGGGCAGAAATCATACATACCTTTAATGGTTATTTGCTGCCGGTGAGCCAGGGGCCTCCAACCGGCAAATTGATACCTACCTCGTCAAGAATAATTTTGGCCATTAAATACCAAGCGGTTAAGGCACATACAATCAGATCCCAAGCGGCGAAGGTTCCGACTGCTTCCATTCCGCAGAGCTCTTTCAGATCCAAGCCAATGAAACCGATGACAAGAGTTCCGAAAAGAATGGCCAGCGCTGTGTTATGCTTTAGGGTGGCGATAAAAAAGATAATTGTGAAAAGTGTCCAAACAACCAGATACATGCCAAGTTCATGGGCATTAAACTTGAGCGCCGGATAAGCTTTAACTATTTCCGGATTAGAGCCAAAAATTACAAACAAACAAAGAGAGATCCAGAATGCTCCATAAGCGGTAAAAGCACCGAAACCGAAATTATTGCCGGTTTTGAACTCCAACAATCCCGCAACCAACTGAGCCGTGCCTCCAAAACATAAGCCGATCCATAATACAGGCGCCAGGCCGACCCAGCCAAGATTATGGAACTGCAAGATTAATGTGGTCATGCCAAAGCCACCAAGACCCACAACAGCCGGATTCCCTAATTGAACCTCTGCCATCTGAAATTTCCTCCATGATTGAGTTATTAAATAGTGTGCTGTACCGCTGACAACGCGTTCAGGTAAATAACATTCTGTTCGTGATCAGTCCAAAACATACTCTATAAGAATAACGAAATTTATCATTATAATAACAATTAAAACAAGTCAAAAAAAAATTAATCAAAACCACCTCTACACCCTGAAAACCAAGCACACCGCTTGCAAAAAAAACACGCCATTGGTGAAGTGGTGGTAAAAAATCGGTAAGGGCTTAACTTAATCGAAGTAGACAACCAAATTAAATATTATTGAGAAGCAATGCGTTTTAAACGCTACCTCACGAGCAACAAACTGTATTGCTGAAGCTCCCGATCCAAATCCCTTGCGTTTTTCATGAATTTCCCCAGAAGATCCCAAAATTGAGGGCTGTGGTTTAAAACTTTTGTATGCACCAGTTCATGCATAATGGCGTAATCCATCAACTCTTCCGGCAACCCTACAAGATTGATGTTCAGATTGATATTCTTCTTTTCCGAGCAGCTCCCCCAGCGTGTTTTCTGATTTTTGACAAACACCCGGTTGTATGGCAGCCCATATTTTTCGGAAAGTTCATTAAGCCTTTGAACTAATATCTGCCTGCCGGTTTTACGGTCGATATTGCCGCCTGCCGAATCATTCTGTCGTCGGGAAGCCGCCTGTTCGATAGCTTTCAGCTTCGGGAGATGCCTGATAATCCATTGGGACTTTGACCGGGCGAATTCTTCCGCAGCTGCAAATGAAACGCCATTGGGAACTGCCACCCGAACTCCTCGAAACGGTCGGATCGAGAGGTTCATATATTTTGCCCTAATGCTCTGCTCCAGCAGGACTTCACCGATACCGGAAATAAGTACTTTCTTTTTCTTCATCACGATTTGTTTTCTATGTTGTTAAAGGGATTATATTCAGACGATAATAAAAGTTATCTGCCGGATACACTAACAGGACTCTATGACGACAAGGTATATCAATCCCTTTAAAAATACCTTGACGCAGATTCAGGAAATCTTCCTAAAAATCAAAATATTTTTTCAAATAAAGGATACCGCACAATGAAAAAATTTAAGTTTCAGCTAAACTATCGGGCATTCACTGCCAGAAGACTGACTCCCAGCTTTTTCTCAAGACTCTCCACTTTGCCCAGCGCATCATCTGTCAGAATCGCCGATTTAACGTCATAACACGTAAATGCCAGCAGAGGTGTTTTGATTTCGGATTCCAGCTGATTGATTTCTTTAAGGTTGTTTTCAGATAATTTTGAAAGACTGCAGATCATGATTTTCCTCCTTAATTGTTAATGGTTCAATTATTTAGGGAGCAAACATGACAAACTCGTAAAAAGTCAGATTCCGATGGCAAAGAAAAAAGCTCCAAATTCGAGGCGCGTAAATCCTGAGTGATGATTTGTACTTAGCGTACCATGAAGAAACGAAGGATGAAGCGCAACAAAGAATTTGGACTTTTTACGAAGCCATCAAACATGTCAAAAGAATATTTATTGCGGTTAACAATATTTTTCAGCATACCCGAACCCATGAAAAATACAATACCGAAAATATACTTTTATTTATTATTAAAATATGTTACAGCATTAAAAAAATTAATCCCTTTTCCTGATAATATGTTGCCCTCAAAAAAAGCAGCGGAATTGTCGACAAATGCTATGCCATATCCCCCACGTACTTTCCAAGGACAGCGACTGGGTCATTTTTCTGCACGGCCTGGGCGGCAACTCGAATATCTATTACAAGCAGGTCGATGAATACAAAAAATATTTCAACCTGATGTTTATTTACCTGTTCGGCCACGGCTGTACGCTGGAATCGTTAAACGCCTACACTTTTGAAACCCTTGCCAACAGTGCCATCAATGTCATGGACGAGGAAAATATCGAATCCGCGCATATCATCGGTGTTTCCCTGGGCACCATTGTTATGGATGCATTCAGTATACTGGCACCTGAGCGAATCAAAACAATGATGCTGAGCGGGGCGGTTCAGGGATTTGATTTCAGGGCACGTTTTTTGCTAAAATCAGGTGCCATGTTGCAGTGGGTGATCCCGTATATGTGGCTGTATAGATTGTTTGCCTTTATCATGATGCCCAGAAAAAGCCACGCCACATCCCGTCGGATTTTTGTGCGTGAAGCAAAGAAACTGGGCGGACGGGAGTTCCGCAAATGGTATAAACTGATGGAATCTTTGGAGCCTTTTTATGCCTCACTGCCCGACCCTACTCAAAATACCATTCCCCGGCTGTATATTTCAGGCGATGAAGACCACCTGTTCCTGCCGTTTGTTATTCAAAGCTTTCTGCGCGATCCCCTGGCATCCATCCATATTATTAAAAAATGCGGGCATGTCTGCAATACTGAAAAACCCGAAGAATTCAACCGGATTTCCCTGTCTTATTTAAACAGCTACCCGGACCTTGCCAGACTTGAGAACATACCGAAAGACACCCGCGCCTATAAAATAATCAAAAAGCTTCAAAAGAATCATTAAGCAAGTAAGGCGAAAAAAAAGGCATTTTCGGGAAATACGAAAATGCCTTTTAATGTTTGTGAGTCAATCAGTTAGACAACTGTAACGTTAATTTCAGGGTAAAAGATGAGAATCCAATGTATAGAAAAATAAAACTGACAGGCTCTCTCCTGTTCATACAAACCCATCACAGAAAGGGGACACCATGAACCAGCAACCGGACAAAATCATTTGCTCGATGATCCGTTTGAGCAAGTATTATGATAAAAAACCAATTCTTGAAAATATTTCCCTGTCATATTTTTACGGGGCTAAAATCGGCGTTCTGGGCTTAAACGGCTCGGGAAAAAGCTCTCTGCTGCGCATTATGGCCGGCCTCGACAAGGAATTTAACGGAGAGATGACGTTAAACCCCGGATATAGTGTGGGGTTTCTGGAACAGGAACCCGCACTGGATGAGAATAAAACCGTCCGGGAAACAGTTGAAGAAGCGGTTTCCGAAATCGTTGCCCTGGTGAAGGAATATGACCTGATTAATGAAAAATTCGCAGAGCCCATGTCTGATGAACAAATGGATCAGCTCATCGCCCGCCAGGGAGAAGTCCAGGAAAAGCTGGATGCCACTGATGCCTGGGATCTTGACTCCCGGCTGGAGATGGCGATGGACGCACTGCGATGCCCGGACGGCGACACCCCAGTCAAAATACTATCCGGCGGTGAAAAACGACGGGTGGCCCTTTGCCGGCTTCTGCTTCAAAAGCCGGACATTCTTCTTTTGGATGAACCCACCAACCACCTGGATGCGGAAACCGTGGCCTGGCTGGAACGCCATCTTCAAAAATATGAAGGAACGGTCATTGCCGTGACCCATGACCGTTATTTTCTTGACAATGTAGCCGGCTGGATACTGGAGCTGGACCGGGGTCACGGGATTCCCTGGAAAGGAAATTATTCCTCCTGGCTTGAACAGAAACAGGAACGGCTCCGTCATGAGGAAAAGGCGGAAAGTACTCGCCAGAAAACCCTTGAACGTGAGCTGGAGTGGATCCGAATGTCCCCCAAGGCCCGGCAGACAAAATCCAAAGCCAGAATCAGCGCATATGAAAAACTGCTTTCAAAAGAAAGTGCTTCCCAGTCCCGGGAACTCATAATTTTTATCCCCCCCGGTCCCCGCCTGGGCAATGTGGTCGTTGAAGCGGAAAATGTTTCAAAGGGCTACGGCGAACGATTGCTGGTCGAAGACATGTCCTTTTTGCTACCTCCGGGGGGCATTGTCGGCGTAATCGGTCCGAACGGGGCCGGTAAGACCACCCTGTTCCGCATGATTACCGGTCAAGAGAACCCTGATTCCGGCAACCTGAAAATTGGCGAAACGGTTTCGCTGGCATATGTTGACCAGAGCCGGGAAAGTCTTGATCCTGAAAAATCCATCTGGGAAGTGATCTCCAACGGAAATGATGTGATTCAATTAGGGGATGTGACGGTCAAATCCCGGGCTTATGTGGCAAGATTCAATTTTACCGGCAGCGAACAGCAGAAAAAGGTCGGCATGCTCTCGGGCGGTGAGCGCAACCGGGTGCATCTGGCCTGCATGCTCAAACAGGGGGCCAATGTCATTCTTTTGGATGAGCCCACCAATGACCTGGATGTGAATACCATGCGGGCTCTGGAAGAGGCGCTTGAAAATTTTGCCGGATGCGCGGTAATCATCAGCCATGACCGGTGGTTTCTCGACCGGATTGCAACCCATATCCTGGCATTTGAAGGAAACAGCCGGGCCGTCTGGTTTGCCGGCAATTACTCGGATTATGAAGCTGACCGGAAAAAAAGACTGGGCGCGGAGGCAGATCGCCCGCACCGCATTAAGTACCGGCAGTTGACCCGGGATTAAAATCCATGAGGATTTCCAATTTCACCGCACCTACGGCATCAAATGCCGCCTCGCATAGTTCACTATAGCGAGGCGGCTTTTTCCTTGAGCCTCTTTCATGTTTCATGTAATGGGGCAAACTTGAAAATCCTTTTGCAGAAAACCACTGAATGGCAAAGAAAAAAGTCCCACCAATCTTATAAAAATTGGTAAGGCGCGCAAGTTCTGAGGAATGAGGCGTAGCTTGCTACTCCGCAGTGACGAAGAATGAAGCGCAACCCAAAGCTAAAATTGAAGTTGGGGTTTTCGCAAAGCCATTATTCTTCCACCACTGACGCCTTGTTAATAACAATCGGGGTCTTTGGCACGTCATCATAGGTGCCCTTTCGGCCGGTATCAACGCCCTTAATTTTGTTGACCACCTGATGTCCCTTAGCCACTTTGCCAATAACCGCATATCCCCACCCAGCCGGTGTTTTGCTTTTGTGATCCAGAGAATCGTTGTTCTTCACATTGATGAAAAACTGGGCGGTAGCGCTGTTAGGGTCCGATGTCCGGGCCATGGCCACGGAGTATGACACGTTCTTTAAGCCGTTATCCGCTTCATTCTCAATGGGTGCGTTTGTCGGTTTTTCCTGCATATCCGGTGTCATTCCACCCCCCTGAATCATAAAACCGTTGATTACACGGTGGAAAATAGTTCCGTCATAGTGACCGGCATTCACATATTCCAGGAAATTGGCAGCAGATTTAGGAGCCTTCTCCTCATCAAGCGCAATCAGAATATCCCCTAAGCTGGTTTCAAGTTTTATCATTTGATTTCTCCTTATGTATTAAAATAGCGATGCAAAATGCACCGGAAACCCTGATTTTTTTTAAAATACCCTTGTTAGATTCGATTGGATATCAGAATATGAGCTTAACTGTCAACCCGACAATAACTCCGCCGATAAAAAGGATAAAGCATCTGCGTCTTTCTGCGTGAGTCTGCGGCTAAATCATAAACGGCGCATGATTGGAAGTAAAATACGGCGGATCATTATTGATGATGGCTTTGATGGAAGGTGATTTTTTAAACTTTTTTGCCAAAAACCGGCGGACCTTATCCCTGTTCCAGCCTTTGGGATGAACAAATTCTTTATACAGTGAAAGATCCCCTTGATAAAATTCAACCGTATCAAGTTTTCCAGCATCTTCGCTATAGGCCGGCAAATTAAAAACCGCCAGGTTCAGAAAATCAATGGCATGGGCATGGGCCATTGTAAAATCAAGCGTTTTCCCTGCGCCTACGCGAGTTTCCGCCGGTGTCCCGAATAACAGGTATACGTATGTAGCGATACCGGCTTTTTTAAGATTCTGTAAGGTTTTTGACACTGTATCAAGATGAATCCCCTTTTCAAGGGC
>JAJRPH010000022.1 GCA_024280875.1 Deltaproteobacteria bacterium
CTGACAATCATCAGGCCGTCGCTTCCGTCAAGAGCCTGTGCAAAAGGAATGACATCATCTAAGGCTTTAATTCCCACTATTTGGGATATGTTTTTTTGAACATTCAGTATTTTTTTAAAAATTTCGGCGGTTTCCCTGGCCCGTTTTTTCCCGCTGTGCTTTATTTGATTGGGAAGAATATTGTATGACCCTGCAACTTCGGCAATGCGCTGAACATCATATCGGCCTTTTTGGGATAGTCCCGGGTCCGGATTTGTTTTCTTGGAAAGACTTATTCCATGCTGAACGAGAAAAAGGGCCATGGTTTGTTTCTCCTTAAATTTTCAATGAAAATTTAATGTAAAAATCTGTTTGCAGATTTTTATGCCCTGCGTTTCTGAAAAACCTGAAACCCGTTTTCGATGATGGTTTTTGCCAGTGAAAACCATATGCTCTGGTTGGGTTTCGGGCTTTTCCCTTTTGCAATATATGCCAGTTGCTGTTCATACCAGGTCACTTCAAGGATCGCCATTTTATCAAGTAATTTAATGCCGCTGGTTAATGGTTTTACCGGACTGGCATAATCGTTTCCGGAAAATATTTTTTTCGGCAGGTCGGGATCAATTGCCATGGGGCGTGCCAGGCCCACCAGGTCGATATGATTTTCCGCCACAGCGTCCGCCATGCCGCCTGATGTTCGAAATCCGCCCGTAATCATCAGGGGCGTTTGAACGTGGTTGCGTATTTTGGAGGCGTATGAGAGAAAATAAGCCTCTGCTTCATGAACTTTTCCTTTGCCGGTTCTTCCGGTCATGGCCGGTCTTTCATAGGTGCCGCCGGAAATTTCGATCAGGTCGATCCCTTCATCGGCCAGGGCGGCTGCCACGGCAACTGATTCATCTTCTGAAAATCCGCCGTGCATAAAATCAGATGAATTTAATTTAACTCCCACTGGAAATTTTTTACCCACGGTTTTTCGGATTGCCCGGTAAATTTCCAGGACAAAGCGCATGCGGTTTTCGGCAGAGCCGCCCCAGTCATCGGTCCGTTGATTGTGATGGGGAGACAGGAACTGGCTGACCAGATATCCATGGGCGCCATGAATTTGTACACCGGTAAAACCGGCTTTTTGGGCGATTCCTGCCGCATTGGCAAACCGTTTGACCAGGTCTTGAATTTCTTCTTCTTCCAGGGCCCTTGGCGGGTTGAAGAATTTCTGCAATGCCCCTGAAAATCCAATGGCAGAGGGCGCAACCGGTTTTTCGGACAACGTGTTGGGGCTCTGCTTTCCGGGATGATTGAGCTGGGCCCAAAGGTGCGTATTATTTTGGGTCCCGGATGCGGCCCAGGATTTGAGCGCATCCATGATGCTTTCGTCTTCGATGACAACATTGCGGGGTTCACCCAGGGCATTTGAGTACACCATGATATTTCCGGTAATACACAATCCGATACCGCCGTTTGCCCATTTCCCATAGAGGTTTGTAAGACGGGTCGTAGGTAAATGATGAACGCTGGCCAGGTTCTCACTCATAGCCGACTTGCATAACCGGTGTTTGATCTGCGCGCCGCAGGGAAGGGGCAACGGGTTCTTTAAAATATCACTGTGGGATTTTGACATTTCAGGTCTCCTTAAATCATCTGGATATAATCTGAAATAGATTGTTTATATTTATTTCATAAAAAAAAGATTTCTGCAATATCTGCAATACGGGATGAAAGTGCGATAAAGTGCAGGCGCCTGTCAGGTCTGTCGGCCCCATGTATATTTAAATCGTGCCCGAACGAAAACCGCCAATTTTCCCAATTCCGGGGTTGGGCTCAAATTTTAATCCTCAAAATACTCTATGTATTCCTCCGGTTAAATCAGTTTTAAAATTTGGTCGCCCGCCTTGAACTTGAAAAAATTTTCAGGTTTTCGGTCGGACTCTAAATCGGTTCATGGATTTTCAAATCCGGAGACCTGCTTTTCTGACTCGTTTACACAATTTTCAGATTAATGTTCACATCAATTAAACCATATATTTTGATAAACCATATGTTTTGAAGCGGCAATACGGTTTTATGATTTGCCCGATAATGCTTATATTAAAAGATGCTTGACTGTTATGTGTAAGTGTCTTAGCTTTTGCCTTGTGTGAATTTTTGAGACTTTAAAAAGATGATCTCGTTATAAATAAGATTTCGATGACAAAGAAAAAAGCGCCACCATTCTTATAAAAATTGGCAAGGCGCACAAATTCGTCAGGAATGCGGTGTCGTCAGCCTGATCCGCAGTGACGAAGAATGCAGTGTAACACAGAATTTGGACTTTTCTCGAAGTCATAAAAAAGGAGTACAAAATAATGGCATACACAATTGCATTGGCAGGTAAAGGCGGTGTCGGAAAAACAACGATTGCCGGCATGCTGATTAAATATATGATCAAAAACGGAAAGTCTCCGATCCTGGCAGTAGATGCAGATTCAAATTATAATTTAAATGAAGTGCTGGGGCTGAAAGTCACGGATACACTGGGAAATGCCCGGGAGGATATGAAAAAGGGGGCTGTGCCGAGCGGCATGACAAAGGATATTTTTATTTCCATGAGGTTGGAAGAAGCAGTGATTGAAACCGGAGATTATGATCTGATTGTGATGGGACAGCCGGAAGGGACAGGTTGTTACTGTGCCGCAAACACGATTTTGCTGAACTGCCTGGAGAGGCTTTCTGATAATTATCCCTATATTGTGATGGATAATGAAGCAGGCATGGAGCATATCAGCCGGCTGACCACTAAAAATGTGGATGACCTGATTATTGTCACCGATGCTTCCCGGCGGGGGCTTCAGGCCGCATTCCGTATCAACAAGCTGGCTTCGGAATTACATATCGGTGTGGTGAAAAGTTATTTGATTTTAAACCAGGTGAAAAATTCCGTGCCGGACGACATTATGAAACTGATTGCGGAAAACGGCCTGGAATTAGCCGGTATTGTTCCTGAAGATGATGAGGTGTATGACTATGATTCGGCAGGAAAACCCACCATTGAATTGCCGGAAGACAATAATGCGGTCCAGGCTGCGTTTGATATATTTGACAAGATTTTGAATTAACGCAATTCTCGCACGGGCTAAGTCGTATGGATGATCAAAAAGTCGGTGGGCTGTCCCCGTATAATCAACTGTTTATTTATTATTTTCAGGGACGGCTAATATCAAAAGCCGAATCATTTGGGGACAGATTTATCGGTAACTGGGAAGAAGGGGATACGTCGTTTCTTTTTTTTTCCGAATCAGCCGATGATATAATTGATCAGCTTTTGCGTATTCAGCCGCAATTGACCTTGGAAGACCGCTTCTGCATGTCCTATGACCAATGGCATGGGGAACCCGTCAATCCGTTTCGTTCCGGCCGATTCTCGATTATGCCTCCATGGCGGATGGTTGATATTGAAGCAGACGATGTCCCGATTATTCTGGACCCGGGCGTTGTATTCGGCGCGGGGACACACCCCACCACCCGGGATTGCCTTGAAGCGATTGAAATTGTATGCTATAATAATACGGTTGAATCGTCTCTTGATCTGGGGACGGGAACCGGCCTGCTGGCAATCGCTGCGGCCCGGCTTGGATGCCGTCAAAATGTGGCGGTAGATAATAATTTTCTTGCGGTAAAGACGGCCCGGAAAAATGTTGCGTTAAATAAGCTCGATGATCATGTCCGTATTGTGTGCGGCAGCGCGGAGGATTTACTGGATTGGAATGCGGATTTATTGATTGCAAATATTCATTATGACGTAATGAGAAAATTAATCGTCCGTCCGGGATTTTTAAAAAAGAAGTGGTTTATTCTATCGGGTTTATTGCGGACAGAGACCTCACAAATTGAAATGCAGTTGTCACAAAAACCTGTCACCATTATTGAAAAATGGGTAAGAGACTGGGTCTGGCATACGCTTTTTGGCAGGGTGGATTAGGTGATTTCTTTATTTATTAAAGGGGCCGCATGCATATTAAATGTTGGGGATCAAGAGGGTCAATTCCGGTATCCGGTCCGGATTACTTAAAATACGGTGGAGATACGACGTGCATTGAAATCCGGACGGCAAGCAATGACTTGATCATTGTGGATGCCGGTACTGGTATCCGGCGGCTGGGCAACCAGCTGGTTGAGGACAACTGTAATGTGTATCATTTGCTGATTACCCATTCCCACTGGGATCATTTAATCGGATGCCCTTTTTTCAAGCCGCTTTACCTGAGCGAATCAAATATTCAAATTTACCGGTGTCCGTTTCCCGGAAAGTTTATCGAGGAAATTGTTAACAAGATGATGGGGCCGCCGCATTTTCCGGTGCGGTACTCGGACCTGAAAGCCAAAATAACATACATAGAGGCCTGTCCTTCCGAGTTTCAAATCGGATCGGTAACCGTGATTCCCATATCGTTGAGCCACCCAAACGGCGGGTGCGGGTACAAATTTATTGAAGACGGAAAGTCCTTTGTTTTTTTAACGGATAATGAGCTGGGATATACTCATTATAATGGCCTTCAGGCATCTGATTATGCCATACTTTGCGAGAACGCAGATCTGGTATTCCATGATGCCGAATATACACCCGAAGAATATGCAGCATCTATTGAATGGGGGCATTCAGCCTATACGGATACGCTGGAAATGGCCCTGGCTGCTGGTGCCAAACGGCTCGGGCTGTTTCATTTAAACCGTGAGCGGACCGATGCGGACATGGACCGGATTGTTGATCATTGTCGGCAGATCATTGAACAAAGAAATGCCACGATGGAGTGTTTTGCAGTTGCAATGGATATGACATTTGAGGTCTGAATGGAAGATTCTATAAAAAAAGTTGCAGGATATATTGCCGCAGCCAAACATGTAGTGGCTTTGACCGGTGCCGGAATTTCCGTTGAAAGCGGTATCCCTCCGTTTCGGGGAAAGGGTGGTCTGTGGGAAAAATTTGATCCCATGGAAGTGGCCCATATCGATTCGTTTATGAAAAATCCGGAAAAGGTCTGGCGTTTGCTGATCAGTGCCATGAAGGATCTGCTGGTGTCCGCAAAACCGAATGCGGCCCATCTCGGACTTGCTCGACTTGAAGAACTGGGTCTGTTAAAGACGGTGATTACACAAAATATTGACGGGCTTCATCAAATGGCAGGCAATACAGATGTGGTGGAATTTCATGGAAACTTTGCCTGGTTGCGGTGCCTGGATTGCGGCAGTCGGGAGCAGACTGTTGAAGTGGAGCTTTCACAGATGCCTCCGAAATGTGAGTGCGGCGGAATTTTTAGGCCTGAGTGTGTCTTTTTTGGAGAAACGATTCCTCCTAAGGAGCTTGACCGGTCACAGATTGCGGCTTCCACCTGCGACCTGATGCTTGTTGTGGGAACATCCGCAGTCGTTCAGCCGGCTGCGTTTATGCCGGTGATTGCCAAACAGTCCGGAGCCACCGTAATAGAAATTAATCCGGAGCCGACCCCTTTGACCGGAACGACCAGCACTATCCTGGTGCAGGGAAAAGCCGGAAAGGCAATGCGGGAAATTACAGCAGAAGTTGAGCGGATATTAGCCGATAAGCGGCAATTATAGAGAGTGTTAAGAGATGACGGAAAAAAGTTCCGGCTGGGTGGTAACCGTCAGTGTTTCCCCTCCTTCTTTAAATGATAATACCGCAGATGCGGACCGATTAATCAATGAAGTAAAGTCAGTTCTCAAGACCGATGATATCGATATTGATCTGCCATTGTTAAAAAACCTTCCCTGGCTGTTGCGAAAATTTTCATATCAGGCCCGGTGTGTCTGCTTTAAGGATCGCGGACGGTGGAAGCTGGTGGGCGTCAAAAGTACCAATGAATCAGCGATTTGTGCCGGTATTGCCATTGATTTGGGCACTACCCGCGTAGTTCTACGCCTGATCAATCTGGAAACCGGAGAAGTGATCAATGAATCAGCCTTTGATAACCCCCAGATAGCCATTGGTCCGGACATTCTTGGACGGATTCATTTTGCGGACAATGAAGCGGGCTTAAAAAAAATCAACCGCCTGATCATTGACGGATTCAATGAACATATTTCCAGCCTTTGCGGAAAATCCGGTGTGCATATCCAGGATGTTTTTCTGCTGGCTGTGTCCGGAAATACCAGCATGACCCACCTGTTTCTGGGATTGGCCCCCAACCATATTATCCGGGAGCCTTATATCCCGGTGGTCAACACCTTTAACACGTTTTTGGCAAAAGACCTCGGAATACGGATAAATGACACTGCACGAATTTTTATATTCCCCAATGTGGGTAGCTATTTCGGTGGTGATCTGATTTCCGGGATTATCTTTTCACGACTCCACCAACAGGATGAAATTTCGATCCTGGTGGATGTGGGTACAAACGCGGAAGTAGTCCTTGGAAATAAAGACTGGCTGGTGGCCTGTGCCGGTGCGGCCGGACCGGCTTTGGAAGGTGGGGTGTCAAAGATCGGCATGACCGCCAAACCCGGTGTAATCGACCGGATTATAATTGATGCGGAAGATGGCACGTTTGACCTGCATACCATTGACGAATTGCCGCCAAAAGGCATTTGCGGTTCCGGGATGATTGACATGATGGCCCAGCTGTTTCTTTCCGGCATGGTGGATATCCGGGGCAAGTTTGTGGCGTCCAAATGCGGGAACCGGCTGAAGGAATCAGACGGCAACCGCAGGATTGCGCTTGTGTCGGCCGATGCGTCCGCCACCGGCAAAGAACTTTCCATCAGCCAGGTGGACATCGACAGCCTGATCCGATCCAAGGCCGCCATGTATACCATTCTTGAAACCATTGCCCGGTATGTGGGCATCACCTTTGAAGATCTTTCCACATTTTATATTGCCGGCACATTCGGCTCGTTCATCAACCCCAGATCCGCAATAACCATTGGTATGATACCCGACCTTCCTGAAAATACGTATCAGTCTTTAGGCAACAGTTCTCTCGGAGGCGCCACCATGGTGTTAACTTCACGTGAGGTGATTGATGAGGTGGAGGGAATCCGTGACCGGATCACCTACCTGGAACTCAACGTGAACCAGGAGTTCATGAACCGGTTTTCAGCCGCCAAGTTTCTGCCCCATACCAATCCATCGTTGTTTCCGTCGGTTAGGGTGTCGGTTTCGAAAAAATAATAATTAACCACAGCGATCAAAGAGGTAAACAGTTAAAAGGATTGGTCGCAATGTTCCTTAAAATGTCACCCGAGGAACGTCTGCTGGCAAATGATAACGCAGCACGCGCAATTCTGGAGTTGAGAAATGCATTCAAGCAGCAGAAACTCAGCAGTCGCGGATGTGAGCGCAATACTTGAAGGGCTTATTAAGGCTGACATTAAATTTATTCTTGTCGGTGGTCTTGCCGCAGTTGTTCAGGGGGCTCCGGTTACAACGATGGATGTGGATATTGTGCATAACCGGTCTTCTGAGAATATCGCTAAACTTTTCGAATTTTTAAAATCGATAGACGCAATCTATCGCCGTCCGGACGATAAAATAATAGCACCCAAAGAGGAGGACTTTTCCGGGCAGGTGCATGCACTTTTTACAACCCGTTTAGGCCCACTTGACGTTTCGGCTGTTATCGAAGAGGGGAAAACCTATGAAGACCTTCTCGATCACACAGTAGAAATTGAATTTAGAGGTCATACGATTCGCGTTCTCAACCTGAAGACGTTAACAGAACTTAAAAGAGCCTCTAAATACCCCAAAGACAAGCACCGACTCCTTGTGCTCGAAGAAACATTGCGGCAGTTGGAGGAAGGGTAAGACGTTGACCCGATTATAAAAAATGTCAACAATCAAAAATTTGCGTTGAAGAGGATAAAAGAGTTTGTGTAATTTGTCAACAACGCCCCAATCAATACTCAGGGTAACCGCATTTGGAAGTTACCCTGCCAACACTTTTAGTAAATAGTCATTATCCCAACCAGCCCTTAGTCGTTTTGATTTTATACTCTTTTTTAATGTCTTGTCTTTCTTTACCATATTTAA
>JAJRPH010000023.1 GCA_024280875.1 Deltaproteobacteria bacterium
AATGCGCTTGAACCCTGAAAGAATCAATTCTTCAAGTGCCCAAAGTTTCGCGTCAGTAGAAACAAACTGCTCTTCATGCTGGAAACCGTCTCTTACGGTAATATCTCCCAATACAACTTTTTTTGGATACTTTAATTCAGACATACTTCCCCCTTATAATTAGTTAAAATCTCACGTTTCCAAACTTCGGCTCCCCAATGGGTTTGAGCAAGCTGACTTCAAGGGCCATTGCCAGCCAGTCCCGGATTTCGGAAAATTTTAATACCCGGTCATTTAATATCCTGGCACCGCAGAAGAACGGATGGGCTTCACCGTCATATTTTTCTGCCATTTTTTTAAAAAATGCCTGTTTTTCTTCATCGGTCATCGGTTTACCGGTGACTTCACGCTTTCGTTCCTCAATTGACAGCAAGACACCGCCTGCACTCCTCCCGCTCATGACCGATGTTCGGCCGCGCATAGTCGTAAACAGAAAATTGGGGCGATAGGCTCTGCCGCACATGCCGTAGTTGGCAGCCCCGTTGTCCGGACCGATAACCATCTGAATTCTCGGTACCTGGGCGCATGAAACAGAACGGACCATATCGGACCCATACTTGCCGATACCGCTGTGTTCTGAATCTGACCCAACCATATACCCGGGAGATCCCTGAAAAAAGATAATGGGAAGTTTTTCATGACTGCATCGGACAATCCACTCTGCTGCTTTTCGCGCAGCTTCTTCAAAAATAACGCCGATTTTGTTAGACGCGATCACCCCAACCGGAAAACCCTTAATCCTGATTTTCCCGGCCAGAATATTGTCTCCTCTTCCCGGTGCATAATGCTCTTTATATTCGACAAAATAACTGTCATCAGCAATGGTCTTTAGGATCGCCCGTCCGTCCATTGTCTGGTTAGTGGATGAGGGCAGCAGGTCATAAATGCTGTTTGGATCCACCAGAGGCGGTCGTTCTTCATACCGATGCAGATGAAATTTCTGTGGCGGTTCCAAACAAAGGATTTCCCTTACCCTTTCAATGGCATCATCCTGACTCTGACAAAAATGATCGGCACCGCCGGAAACATGGGTGTGTACACGGGCACCCCCCAAATCTTCTGCAGATATCACTTCACCAGTGGCCATTTTGACCAGGGGCGGACCGCCGAGAAAGGAATATGACATATGATCGATCATTACGGACTGGCAGGCCATAAAAACGATATATGCCCCACCAGCGGTATTACCGCCGGTGCTTAAGGTAATCTGTTTCAATCCATTGGAAGACATCCGCGCCATATTGTAAAACATGGTCCCGAAATGCTGATCATCCGGAAACACGTCCGCTTGCATGGGCAGAAATGCACCGCCGGAATCCGCAATGTATACACAATTTAAACCGTTTTTCTCGGCAATGGACTGGGCGCGGATATGTTTTTTTAAAGTAATGGGAAAATAGGTACCGGCCTTGACCCTGCTGTCATTGGCAAAGATCATGGTCCAGTTCCCATGGATCTTTCCAACGCCGGTTACCACACCGCCGCAGGGGACATCGGGCACACCGGGATAATCCATGCCGAATCCGGCGATACTGCTGAGCTCATAAAAACTGGTATCCGGATCTATCAGCAAATCAATCAGTTCACGAACCGGTTTTTTACCTTGTTTTCGCAGTTTTTCAATGGCTTTATCGCCCCCAGGAAACATGGCGCGATAGACGAGTTCATCTAATTTCTTTTCTTCATTTTCCCAGTGTTGCCGGTTTTGAATAGCAATATCTGTCATCGTAGTTCCTCATATTTTTTTGAAAAATTATGACAATTTATTGAATCCCCTATGAAATATTGCCTTAATAAATAATATGTTTTCAGATTATTTACCTTTAAAAACAGGTTTTCTCTTTTCTCTGAAAGCGGCAAGCCCTTCCAGCCGGTCTTCCGTGGGAATCGTGATCCAGTAAGCATTTGATTCTATGCAAAGCCCGGTATGGAGATCAGTTTCAAGTCCAGCGTTGATGGCATATTTGGCCTGCTCGATGGCAATCGGCCCGCATTCACAAATCATAGCCGCCATATTCTTTGCTTCATCCATCAAAAGCGTCGGTTCACAGATTTTATTCACCAGATTAATTTGCAACGCTTCCTTTGCATCAACCCGACGACCGGTAAAAATCAGTTCCTTTGCTTTACCCCGGCCAATCAGTCTCGGCAGTCGCTGTGTTCCCCCGGCCCCTGGAATAATTGCAAGGCGGGTTTCCGTAAGCCCCATGGTCGCATTCATTGCAGCAATTCTTATATCAGCGGCAAGTAGCAGCTCGGTGCCGCCACCCAAGGCAATGCCGTTGACAGCAGCGATTACCGGTTTATTCAAGGATTCAATGCTGGTAAACAAAGTGCGGATCGTAAAAATAAATTTTTTAACCTCCGGCGGCGTTAACGTAATCCGTTCCTTTAAATCCGCACCGGCACAGAATGCTTTTTCACCAGCTCCGGTAATGATCACCACACGAACATCCGGATTAAATCGAATCTCTTCGATTGCATCACGCAATGCATACAGAAGTTCAAAATTAACGGAATTCATAATTTCAGGCCGGTTTAAAGTCAGAACCGCCACCTGATTTTCTATTTCGACCTGTAATACTTTTTCAGTCATGATTCCCTCCATATTTTGTTAGCAACCAATGTATCTTGAAATAACAAGCCGCTGAATTTCTGATGTTCCTTCTCCGATGTCTAAGAGTTTCTGGTCCCGGAAAAACCTTTCCACGTTGTACTCTTTCATCAGGCCGTATCCCCCATGTATCTGAACCGCGTTATTAGCGACCCGCCCCATCAATTCCGAACAGTAAACTTTTGCCATGGCAGCAACCTTTTGAAAATTCCGTTTGTTATCCTTTAACCAGCAGGCTTTATAAAGCATATTCCGGGCGCATTCCAGTTCAATGGCTGCGTCTGCCAGCTTAAACGATATTGCCTGGAATTTTGAAATGGGCTTCCCGAACTGTTCACGGCTTTTGGCATACTTTAACGCCATTTCATAAGCGCCCTGAGCGCCACCTAACCCCATAGCACCGATAGATAAACGGCCGCCGTCAAGAGTCTGAAGCATCTGATGGAATCCGCTGCCCTGCTCGCCCAGAATATTTTCTTTGGGGATACGGACATCATCAAAATAAAGTTCAGCGGTGTTGGAAGCCCGCCACATCATCTTTTTATGCATGGGTACAGCTTTTAAACCGGGTGTTCCCTGTTCCACCAAAAAACAGCTATATACATTTTTCCCATCCGGCTTTTTACCGGTTACCGCCTGTACAGTGACTCCCAGCGTTAAATCGCAGGCCGCGTTAGTGATAAAAATTTTTGAACCATTAATCACCCACTCATTACCATCTAAAATGGCGGTTGTTTGGCTCCCGCCGGCATCTGACCCGGCCGTGGGTTCTGTGAGCCCAAATCCCCATAATGCGTCACCTGTTGATAGTTTGGGAAGATATTTTTTTTTCTGGGCTTCGGAGCCAAAATAATATATTGGGCCGATGCCGA
Organism: Deltaproteobacteria bacterium; assembly: GCA_024280875.1. Classification (GTDB taxonomy): domain Bacteria; phylum Desulfobacterota; class Desulfobacteria; order Desulfobacterales; family Desulfosalsimonadaceae; genus SURF-3. Next base: position 3,526 of record JAJRPH010000023.1, read on the forward strand.
GTGAATTGCCGGCCGCAACCGTGGCAGCCTGGGATCCATCAACTCGTGCGATCTCCTCAACGGCTATAATATAAGAGATATAGTCAAGCTCCTGGCCCCCGTATTTTTCAGAAACAAACATACCGAAAAGGCCGATTTTACCCATTTTTTTTGTCAGCTCAGTCGAAAATGTTTCTGTCTCATCAAGTTCCGCAGCAATGGGCGCGATTTCTTTTTCCGCAAATTTTCGGACCTCTTTTCGAATCATCTCCTGATGTTTGCTTAGATCAAAGTCCACTTAAGACCTCCTTTATTGCGGTGATAGCAATAGAATGCACATCATAGTGGTAAGAATTGTGAAGTGACGGATTGTTTGAGAATAATGATGAGTATATGATATTTTTGGTCATAAATAAAATAATAAATTATATTTTAAACTTTTGCATATCCTGATTTTGATTATGAAACCGATCCTTTTTATCAATATTTTACTTTAAAAAAAACAAAAGTAAAGAAATTTATCGTTAACGTCAACGTAAAGTTTTAAATTTATCTCATTTCACTATAAATTTGCATATTGTCAAATAATTATAAATTAATTATGCACAAAAAATGTTTAGAGGAAAAAATTTGAAATCAGCATCAGTTCCTGCCTGCCGCAACAACATCCGAAGCGACAGAGAACTCCCGCATCCGGTTTCTTTAAAACTCTGAAATCACGCATAGCCGAAAATTGATGCTCTCTTAATAAAGAACTGAGATGGTTAAATTAAAAATTTGATTTTCTGACGGGCTGATTTATGATATTGATTTATGACTTTCAGCCGCATAATTCATAAATCATCTTTTTTTACTTATTAAACTGACAAGAAAAGCTGTAATATTCATGGCAAAAACATCCTTTCAATCAGGTTCACCGAAAACAGACCAGCGCAGGGGGTTTCTTCTTTACAACAGACGCCCTGCCCTTTCTGAGACGCTTCTGGAATCTTTAAATGAAGCCGCATCAATCACCGGCATCAACCTGAGTGAACTCCGGATGAGACTGACTGGGCTTGGAATTGGAGCGCTTAATATCAACCGCTCCTTACCGGCGCTGGAAGAATGCGCGTCGGATATGAAATCCATTGGGTTTAATACCGCAGTGGTTGAAAAGGATTATATCAAAAACGGAAAACTTCCCATTGCTGCCCGACACATTAACCTGACCGATTCATCCATTTCATTTCTGGACGCTAATAAAAATACGTTGTTTGAAATCACCAGAGACAGCGAACTGCTGATTATCATCACCGACCTGTCCGGAAAAACAGTCAGACAGATGATAACGGCCATGGCTTATACCGGCAATGCCATAAACAAAAAATTTGATGAAATCCTTAAAAAAATATCCATCGCAAAACCGGCAATAATTTTTTACTCATTAACCGAAGCCCCGGTAAACGGCGTTTATATCGATTCGGACATATTTTCATACATGGGACTCAACGATAAAATGACCCCAAGCAAAGGATCGAATTTCCGGGTAATGGTCAATAAAGCCATGGCACTTGCGAAATTAAGCATCACTGAAGAACATTTCGGCATTTCGCTGATGCCCGGGGCCAATCCGGAATGGTCCAAAGGCAAATCATCAGTGGAAAGGGAACTGGGCAGGTACGCCCGGTATATCCTGAAAGCGGTTGAAAAAAAACTGCTGCCGTTTGCGCCGGAATCAAAAACCGCAGGAAAAGAAGATCGTATCCTGCCACTGTCTGAAGATCAGGATCGAACTGATGTCTATGCGTCCGGCATGAATTCGTCAAAAGGGCTAAAACCGCCACCGGATATGCACTATTCTAGAATAACCGCATTTTTCCAGACTTCCCTGCCGGAGCTGATCGTCGGCTTGATCGTCATTGTATCACCATTTTCTTTATTTATGTCCAGTGTAAAAAGCATCTCCGCTCACCAGTTTTTCTGGAAAGCAGCAGCCGATTCCGCGATTGCGGTCGCTGGATTCCTGATGTTCAGTTATTCGCTGCTGCTGCTTTATTACCGGAGAATGGTGGAAAACACCCCTACTTCAAAAATCCGCTCTTTATCCATGGGTATGGTGGAACTCTCCGGCAAAGCCAGGCTTTACTATGATTTGAGGACTTCAGCCACAAAAACACCTTGTGTTTATTACCGGTGCCGATATTATAAATACCAGAAAACCAATGACGGTTCACGCTGGGCCCTTACCCGTTCCGTTTCTTCCGGCAAAATTCCGTTTTATATTGAAGATGAAACCGGCCGGGTGCTAATCAAACCAGAAGGTGCGATTTTTAATATTCCGATGAGAGCCCAGTCATTTCAGGGCAGCTACATCCCCACCCTCTCAATGCAGCTGCATGATCCGAATACAAAAGTGGTGGAAGAAATAATACCTGAAAGGGCAAGATTATATGTTCTCGGTTCCGCGCATATTGAAAAACACGGGAAAAAAACACGGGAAATCATCATTGATAAACTGAGAATGTTAAAACAAAACCCGAAAATCATGTCCAAGTACGATATCAACGGAGATGGACAGATAGACGGTAATGAATGGGAAGCCGCCCGCAATGATGCAGAGCGGATGGTTTACGCCGAATCACTGGCAAACGGCCCCAGCGAATCTGAATTCACTGTTATTGACAAACCCCGTTTTGGTTTGCTGCCGTTTATTATCGCGGATTCAGAAAAAAATCTTATCCGAAAACTGATGTTCCGCACCTTTATATTTCTAGTCGGCGGATTGATCACCATGGGTTTCAGTATAAATTTTTTAGTCAATCTTTTAAAATAGATATATTGAAAAATCGAACATAATACTTTAAGTAATTAAACAGAATTCTTTTCCAGAAGAAATTTCAATAAAAGAACAGAAAGGAAAAAAAATGGCACTTATTATCCTGCTTTCGCTACTCGGCATTATTGTTGCGCTGATCACATTCGGCATTATTATTTACAACGGTTTAATCAGTTTAAAGCATAATATTTCAAAAGCATGGAGTAATATTGATGTACTTTTAAAGCAGCGCTATGATGAACTGCCAAAGCTGGTCAGTGTGTGTGAAGGATATATGCAGCACGAACAAGCAGTCCTTGAAAATGTTACTAAAGCCCGTTCACAGCTGGACACGGCAGATTCAGAAAAAGAAGTTGTTAATGCCAATAATGCCATAACCTCTGCCCTGCGCTCGTTATTCGCAGTCGTTGAAAACTATCCGGATCTAAAGGCCGATCGTGCATTTCGCCAGCTCCAGGCACGGGTCTCTCAGCTTGAGGATCAAATTGCGGACCGCAGAGAACTTTATAATGAAAGCGTTAATCTTTTTAATATTCGTATTGAACAGTTTCCGGATGTCTTTATTGCCGGGATGATGCGCTTGGATGAAAAAGAATTGTGGCAGATTGATCCCGATCATCGCGAAGATGTTGATATGAAATTTTCCGCACGGGCATAATCGAATTCGCTTGGGTAAGTAGGGTGCGTTTTACGCACCACGCGTAAGCTGACCGGTTCTGAAATGGTGCATGGAATGCACCCTACGTTGTCGAAAAAAGCAATTTCTATGATTCTACCACATCTTTTCAACCATCAAGAAACTTCCTGATGGCCCGGGCCATTTGGACTTTGTCCACCGGCTTCATCAAAAACCCGTCGATTTGCAAATCAACCCCGGCCCGGATATTAATTTTTTCACTGTATCCGGTACACAGGATCACCGGGACATCCGGCCGAATTTTCTTGATTTCAACAGCCAACCTATCCCCGGTCATTTTCGGCATGGTCATATCAGTGATAACAATATCAAAATTATCCGGCGAAGAGCTGAAAATTTCCAGCGCCTCCAGGCTGTCGGTAAATACACTAACCGCATATCCCATCCGTTCCAGTCTTTGCTGCTGCATCTTTGTAATGGAAAGATCATCGTCGACAAATAAAATATTTTCTGCCCCGCCACAAATCTCTTCGGACATATCAGGCGCAGGTTGAGATATATTATTAACAACCGGCAAATAGATCGTAAACGTTGTGCCACGGCTGATTTGAGTGTCAACGGTTATCCCGCCCCCATAACTTTCAATAATGCCGTGCACCATGGCCAGCCCCATGCCGGTGCCTTTATCCGGTCCTTTTGTTGTAAAATACGGATCAAATATCAAGCCGAGAATATCCGGCGCAATCCCCGTACCCGTATCTGAAACGGATAATTTTACATAATCGCCGGGCTTCAATCTTTTGTTTGAGGTGGTGAAGGTTTCTTCCAGCGTCACATCGGTTAATATCACCGTCAAACTGCCGACACCGTTTTCCATGGCATGGGCGGCATTGGTGCACAGATTGATTAAAATCTGATGGAGTTGGGTCGATTCGCCAATAACCATGGAATCGCTCTGAATATCAGGTTTGATTTCAATTGTCGCAGGAAGTGATGACTTGATAAATTTCAACACTTCTTCAACAATCTCACCCACCCGGAGAGGGTGAATATCTTCATAAGATTGACGGGAATAAGACAGCATCTGTTTCACCAGGTCGCGTGCACGTTTGCTAGCCTTAAGGACTTCCCGAAGATCTTCATCAAGAATTGAACCAGGTTCCACCTCATCTAAGGAAAGTTCCGTAAATCCCATAATCGATGCGAGAATATTATTAAAATTATGCGCAATCCCTCCTGCCAGAGTGCCGATAGCCTCCATCTTCTGGGATTGTTGCAGTTGTTGGGCCAGTTTTTTTTGTTCCGTCATATCATAAATGATGCCCACCAGGCTCTGGAACGAACCGTCCGAATGGTAAAGCCGGTTTCCGAAAAGATGCCCCCAGAAGGTTGACCCGTCTTTTCTTTTATACAATCTTTCCAAAGAGACGGTATTAATGAGCCCGTCTATCAGCTGGGACATTTTTTCTTTTGCGACCTGTGACTGGGATTCATGGATGTAATCCATGTAATGAGAACCGATAACCTCCGGTAAGTCATAACCCAGCATATCCCCCATTCGTCTGTTGGCAAACGTTATCTCACCTTTTGCTGAAATCAGAATAATGCCCGAATGAACCGTATCAAAAATGACCTGCAGCTTACCCTCGCTTTCGCGCAACGCTGTCTCGATCTGCTGCCGTTCAATTATTTCAGATCTCAAGCTTTGGGTTTGCCTGGCGACTTGTTTTTTTAAATACCAAAGCCCCGCCATTAAAAGAACCAGCAAAACCGGCGCCAGAATAAAAAACAGGTATTTAAGTATCAATGTAAATGGGACCGGCGGGTGAGGCAGAATCGGGCTGAACCACTTATCGTAAAGCGCATCATAGGTGCCGTTTTTTAATAAATCGACTGAAAACCCGTCAGCACTGCCGTCTGGAAGTACCAGTGCAAACGGCGAATAATCCAGTTCGCTGGCTGATTTGAGAACACGGGGTACGGCGCCTGACGAATCAGCAGCGCCGGCATTTGCCGGAAGCGCACCAATAATTATTGCCATTATAAACAACAGACAAATTAAATGAGTTCGTTGGGTCGACATTTAAAAACCTTTACGTTTTGCGAAGCCATCAAACATGGGCTTCAAAGCCGGTTCAAAGATCAGACGCGTTGCCGGATTCATTCCGGCAACGAATCAAAAAACAACTGTCCGATCTCATAGATAAATTACTTTAATCTTCACAATTTATTTTTAATTTGTTTTTTTGATTTGTTTTGATTGTCGGTTACATTTTATTTATGATATATTTTAAAGGATTAAGTGTAAATCTAAATTTTACCAGAAATTTTTCATTAATTAATCCGAAGAACCGATGAAGAATAAAAACACAACTATTCCAGGGATGTTTCTGAGAAACATGATTTTTATCACCCTGTTTTCCTTTGGGCTGTTTTGCCTTATCTTGATATATGGTGAGTACTCCGAGTTTTCATCTGAATCAATATCATTGCGGGAAGAGTATATTGCATCTCAAAAGGATGGCCTTAGAGAGCATGTGACCGAAGTTGCACATTACATCGGACACATGAAGAACCAGACCGAAGAAAAGCTAAAAAAATCTATCAGGGAGCGCGTTTATGAAGCCCATCAGATAGCCGAAAATATCTATCAGCAAAACCGGACAACAAAGTCTTTAGAAAAAATCAAAAAAATAATTAAATACAGCCTTTCGTCCATCCGCTTTAATAACGGGCGTGGTTATTATTTTGCGGTGTCCATGGACGGGGTGAAGCAACTATACCCGGTTCAACCGGAACTGGAAGGGAAAAACCTGATTGATTTGCAGGATTCGCACGGCAATTTTGTAATCCGCGATGAAATTAAAATGATCAGAGAATCCGAAGAAGGGTTTGCAACAGACTTCTGGCCCAAACCGGATAAAGATCCTGGAATTGCGTATCCGAAAATATCGTTTGTTAAATATTTTAAACCCCTGGACTGGTATTTGGCACCGGTGAATATCTTGATAATGTAAAAATACAAATTCAGGAAGAAGTACTTAATTACATCAAAGACATTCAATTTCACGAAGACGGGTATTTTTTTGCGAGCACGTATTACGGGGAACCACTGTTTTCAAACGGCTGCATCACAAAAGGGACACAAAGCATCTTCGACCTGACTGACCCCAACGGAGTGAAGATCTTCCATGAATATCGAAAAGCCGCAAAAATCCGGATGGCGGGTTTATTTACTATTCCTGGCCGAAATTGCATTCGTCAGTGCCTTCGCCAAAAATTTCTTATGTTCTCCCCATTCCTGACTGGGAATGGATCATCGGTGCTGGCAGCTATATGGATATCATTGAAGCGACAATTTCAAAAAACAAGGCGGCCTTAAATGCGGATCTGATAAATAATATTCTGGCAAGTTCACTGATACTTCTTCCTATGCTTTTATTTTGACTTTTGTGGGCCAGGTATATTTCCAATAAAATCCAGTCCGGTACCACCACCTTTACAACTTTTTTCAAAAAAGCGGCCACAAATTCAGCTACAATTAACCCTGAGGATCTGCCTTTTCCCGAATTTTCCGAAATCGCGACTTCAGCCAATAAAATGCTGACTGATCGTATACAGGCTGAGAAGAGACTACAACAAAGCGAATCGCGATTAAAAAAAGCGCAATCAGTGGCCAGGATTGGCAACTGGAAATATGATATTTTAACCGGAAAAGTATGGGGGTCTGAAGAGGCATTTTCAATTTATGGAATTAAGAGAACTTCTCCACTATTGCCATTAGACAGAGTTCAAGCATGTACTACGGATAGACTAAGGGTCAATAAAGTCCTTGTTGATCTTATTAACGAAAACAGAAAATACGATATAGAATTCGAAATTCACCAGGAAATTGGCGGAAAAGTCAAATGGGTTCATTCCATTGCAGAGTTGGAATTGAAAAATGGAGTACCCACAAAAATAATTGGTATCATAAAGTTTCCAATTCTCACTATTCACTAATGTGCAGTTTATGTCCTACGCTTATTCAAACTGCCCTTTAAATGATAAAAACTGATTCTTCAGATCATCGAGGGCTTCTTCAAGGTCAGTGACTTTTTTCTCAAGCAGCTCAACACGATCGATGCTGACACCAGCCCTCCGGGTAATTGGCGATTTTACAGTGGGCTGATAAATTTCTTCAGATTGTTCCCGTGTACAAAATAAATGAATATATCGGTTCTCTTTATGCCCGGGAAGGCGGGGGAGCATAACGGCAAACGGCCCGTTCTTATGTTCCATCATTTTTTTTAATGTCTGCTCAATGGCAATCAACCCATGGGGTTCAATTAAACGGGCGGTTCTCGTATTCAATTCCCCGGGCGTCTGGGGACCTCTTAAAAACAGCTCACACAAAACTGACAACTCACGTTCAGAACACCTGACTTTCTCCACCATGTTATGTTCATATTTGGCCGTTCGGCTGCCATGGGTCATGATTTGCCAGACCAGGTGCTGATTTCTCAGGGATTTAAGAGACTGTTCGACTTCGCTCTGTTCAAGACGCATCAATGGTTCACGATTATTTTTTTGATTACAGGCATTGGTCAATGCATTTAAAGTCAACGGATAATAATCGGGAGTTGCCATCTGCTTCTCAATGAGAACCCCTAAAATTCTTAGCTCGACGGCGTTTAATTCAATTTCCATTCTATAACTCCATCAGTTTGTTTGTATATTGCAGCAGGTGATTAATCGAAAACAACGAATGCCAACTCAAAAAATAATACCTAATTCTTAATTCCTAATAGTACCTTCTTCACACACAGAAAATTTTTCAATATCCGCTTTTATTGAATTCACTGTCCATAAGATCAGAGCCACATCATCAGTATAACCGATTCCGAAAATGAAATCCGGGATAAAATCAAGGGGCATGACAAAATAGACCAACGCCCCGACAAACGCAACAAGGGTCTTCCATGGAATTTTACGGTATTCACCCCGGGTATAGGCCCGAAGCATACGAAAGCAGGTTACAAGGGAGTCCCATGCTTCATCAAGAACGCTGCGGCCTTTTTCCAATGCTTTTTTATCTGCTCTATGTATCAGGTCGTTTAGCAGTTCCGGGTCATTGGCGATTTTTTCTGCTTTAACTTTCGCATCTTTAAAAAAACGGCTCTCAAAAATACGATTTTCAAAACTTTTTTTACTTTTCATGCTGTTTCCCTTGACCTTGATGCTAATTTTTTTTGATAATCTGATTTACCATGTAATTTTAAAGATATCAAAACAAGAATGATTATGAATCATATTCGCAAAACAGCCTTTGGATATTCAACGCAGTGCAACATAAAATGTGAACATTGTGTTGCCGCTGAAGACGGCTATCATCATATTAAAATGGAATTGCCCCGTGCCCGAGCCATTATTGACGAAATGGCAGCCGCCAATGTCAGGGCCATCAGTTTTACAGTCGGGGAACCGCTTATCTTTTTAAATGAATTATTTGAAAAATATGAACAACACCCCTTTTTCGGCCTGATTAAAACCAAAGGCCTGTCAAACATTGCTTCCTTTATCTGACTCAATGCCAGTAAAATCGTAAAATACAGAAAATGCGAGTTGTGTGAAATACTTTTTAATTCACCTAAGAATTTAAAACAGGAGTTTCAGAGATAAAATCAAAAAAATATCGTGAGCCCGCAACTGGCAGTGGTTTATCTGACAACAGGACGTAAGACCCCACCAGTGTCGATCCGATGACCGAAGGCCGATAGGACTTCGGCTTGGGTCTTACTGG
>JAJRPH010000521.1 GCA_024280875.1 Deltaproteobacteria bacterium
AAAAAGTCCAAATTCTGTGTTGCGCTTCATCCTTCGTTTCTTCATGGTACGCTAAGTACAAATCATCACTCAGGATTTGCGCGCCTTAAATTTGGAGCTTTTTTCTTTGCCATCGGAATCTGACTTTTTACGAGTTTGTCAGAGTTAATGATCTTAAAAATGCTGATTTAATGACAGCTCGTCTTGTTTTCAATCTTTTTAATCTGTTCAATGAGCAGATCAGCATCATCGGCCTGTTTAATGGCACTTAAAAAATCGGGGTTTTGACACAGCCTGGAAACGCGTGCCAGCATACGGACATGAATGCCCGGGTCCGATTCGGGGAGAATTAGTCCTAAAATAATGTCCACCGGCTGATGGTCAAGCGATTCAAAGTCAATGGGTTTTGCCAGGCGAAGTAAAATTACACTGGCATGTTGCGTTTCCTTGCTGGTTGCGTGAGGAAATCCGAGACCGCCTCCCACACCGGTACTCATTGTCTGTTCCCTCTGGACAAGGCCATCGTATAACCTCTCAGAATCATTTATGATACCGTTTTGAGCGCAGATGTTTGAAATATATTTCAATACATCAGGCTTATTCTCAAGAATTGCATTCAAAAAGATGTTTTCTTTTTTCAGGTGATCTGTAATCTTCAATCTAACCCCCTACAGTTATTATGGATCATAATAGACTATGGTCAGGAAAAAGTCAAGCATGATGCTGCCACTGCATTTGAATCTGATAAAAAAAATAATAGGTTATCCGTCCGTCGAAAAAGGTTTCAGCTTGACAGTCGTTTGCGGGCATAGTATTTTTATTCATATTCATAATTGTAACTTTCTGAAACAAAAGAATTTTTTGCTTAAGAGCGTTTAGATGAAACGATTTCCAATCATCAGATCAATGCCCAGGGACATGATTATTCAGCTAATGCTTATTTTTGCTGTTTTTTTGACTCCCGCCAATGTCAGCTTTGCTGTTTCTGAAACGTCGGCAGTAAAGCAGACCGTGTATGTCATCTCAGTCTTCGGTGAAGTTGATCCCGGCATGGCGGCATTTATTGACCGGGCGGTTCAGGAAATATCCAGTGATCCGGATGCAATCGTGGTGGTAAACATTGACACGTTTGGTGGCCGTGTGGATTCCGCGCTGGAAATCGTTGATACCTTTTTAAAGATCCCTGAAAAACAGTCCATTGCCTTTGTGGAGAAAAAAGCCATCTCAGCCGGTGCGCTGATTGCGCTTTCCTGCGGAGACCTTGTCATGAAACCGGCAACCACCATAGGCGATTGCGCGCCGATTACTTATTCCCAGGAAGGGCTTGAAATGCTGGGTGAAAAATTCCAGTCACCCATTCGGGCAAAATTCCGGGCCCTGGCAAAAAGAAACGGGTATCCGGTGAAGCTGGCCGAAGCCATGGTTTCGTTGGACAAGGAAATTTTCGAGGTAGTGATTGATGGCCAAAAAGTTTTAATGGATGCCAGTGATTATGCAGACCTCACGGATGAAGAAAAAAAGAAGATTACATCGAAAAAAACCATTGTTGAAAAAGGGGAGTTGCTGACCATGCATGCTGAAGAAGCCGTGGAACTTGGCTTTTCATCAATGACGGCGGATAGTATCGATGTCATGCTGGGGCAGATGGGAATTGAAAATTATGAAGTGATCCGTATCGAACAGAGCTGGTCCGAGGCTATGGTGAGGTTTATCGGAAGAATCGCGCCCATCCTCATGATGATCGGGCTGGCGGCCCTGTATATGGAAATGAAGGCCCCGGGTTTCGGCTTGCCGGGTATTATCGGCATTCTTTGTCTTGCCATTGTCTTTTTAAACCAGTATATGGTGGGGCTTGCGGATTACACGGAACTGCTGGTGATTGCTTTTGGGCTTGTTTTAATGGGAATTGAAGTGTTTGTCCTTCCCGGTTTCGGTATTGCAGGCTTTGCGGGAATTGTGTTTCTGGCCTTGGGCCTGATATTATCTCTCCAGGGGTTTGTGTTGCCGGACCCGTCGTTCCCATGGGAACTCGATCTTCTTGTCAATAATGTCACGCAAGTTATCGGGGCGTTGATTGGTTCATTTCTGGTGGGGCTGTTTTTCCTGCGTTATGTACTTCCGAAGTTTGCATTTGCCCGCCAGGGACCGTTTCTGGCGGCAGACTTAAAGTCGTCGCACGCGGATTCCAGTGAAACCGGTAAGGTAAGTGTCGGAGATAAAGGAATTGCCATGACATTGTTGCGGCCTTCCGGGAAAATGAAAATCAACGGGGATATGATTGATGTGGTAACGGAAAATGAATTCATGGAAAAAGGGACACCGATTGTTGTGAAGGAAATCAAGGGAAATCGAATCATCGTATCAAGCATATCCGGTGTATCTGATGTATCGGGGGATCAGCAAACATAATGGGCGCGTTAATTATTCCGATTATTTTACAACTGGCCGGCGTGGTGGTCATAATTGCTGAAATTGTTCTTCCGTCCGGCGGCATTCTGTCAATTATCGCAGCCGGTTTGTTCGGGTATTCCCTGTACACCGTATTTACGGAAGTATCCACCTTTACCGGAATGGTGTTTGTGATAGCGGATGTGATTATGCTGCCGGTGGTATTGATTGTGGGGATTAAACTGCTTGTCAAATCACCGGTGACCCTGAAAACTGAACTTTCGAAAACAAACGGGTATTCTTCGCAGCCTGAGGAACTCATTGCTTATTTGGAGGGCACCGGGACTGCGCTTACCAATCTCAGGCCTGCCGGGACCGCTTTGATCAACGATCATCGGGTGGATGTGGTAAGTCGGGGGGAGTATATTGAAAAAGGGACCGAGGTGGCTGTTGTGGAGGTGGAAGGGAATCGGGTGGTGGTTAAGAAGTCATTGTAATGCTGCAAACCATAGGTCTGAAGGAGATATTAATATGAAAAGTGTATCTCTGGCGAAGATATTCATTAATATAGTTTATATATAGTCAAAACATTAAATCCGAAAGGAGTGTTTAAATGGGCATTCAACAGATTTTTTTAATTCTTTTATTTATTGGGTTGATCATTTTAATATATTTTATCGGATCAGCCATTTCTCTTTGGGTGCAGGCGCTGGTATCCGGTGCCCGGGTGGGGTTGTTTAATATCGTGTTCATGCGGTTTCGAAAAGTGCCCCCAAAGCTTGTGGTAACTACCAAAATTATGGCGGTGAAAGCAGGTCTATCAGATATTACAACCGATGACCTGGAATCCCATTACCTGGCCGGGGGTGAAGTGATGAGGGTCGTCCAGGCGCTGATTGCCGCAGACAAGGCCAATATAGAGCTAAAATTCAACCGGGCGGCCGCCATTGACCTGGCGGGCCGGAATGTGCTGGAAGCCGTCCAGATGAGCGTTAATCCCAAGGTGATTGAAACCCCCATTGTTGCAGCAATGGCCAAAGACGGTATTCAGCTCAAGGCATTGTCCCGGGTAACCGTCCGGGCCAACCTGGATAGGCTGGTGGGTGGAGCCGGAGAGGAAACTATTCTCGCCCGGGTTGGCGAAGGCATCGTCACCACCATTGGTTCATCGGACAGCCATAAAAAGGTGCTGGAAAATCCGGACAGCATATCGAAACGTGTGCTTGAAAAGGGGCTGGATGCAGGCACCGCTTATGAAATTCTATCCATTGATATTGCAGACGTGGATGTGGGAAAAAATATCGGAGCGGAGCTTGAAACAGATCGTGCGGAAGCAGACAAAAAAATCGCCCAGGCAAAAGCCGAAGAACGCCGGGCAATGGCGATTGCGGTGGAGCAGGAGATGAAAGCAAGGGTCCAGCAGATGCGGGCAAAGGTTGTTGAGGCAGAGGCTGAAGTACCTCAGGCAATGGCGGACGCTTTCCGGAAGGGCAATCTGGGCGTCATGGATTACCTGAAGATCCGCAATATCCAGGCAGATACGCAGATGCGGGATGCCATCGGCGGCCCGAAAGACAGTAAGGGGACTCCCACGCCTGGGCAGGATAAATAGAAAACCC
>JAJRPH010000522.1 GCA_024280875.1 Deltaproteobacteria bacterium
ATCGGACCTTGTTACGAAGACAAGGCATACCGCTGTGGGATTCGTTTTGTTGACCTGCTTGACACGGATGGTTTTGAGGAAAAAGTGAGAGCAGTGTGCAAGGAAAAGAATTTCTATCTGACACAGTTTTTTAACGAAGAACCTGTTGATCCGGATGATATCATTGAAAAATATAAAGTTTATCAGCAACGGCTGGCTCCGTTTGTTACCGATATCTCCGTATTTATAAACAAGGGACTCAAGGGCGGAAAACAGGTCTTGTTTGAAGGCGCTCAGGGAACCCATCTGGACATCGATCATGGTACATACCCGTTTGTGACATCATCCAATACAGTATCAGGCAACGCGTGTTCCGGCGGCGGGGTTGGGCCTAAACAGATCTCCGGCGTTGTCGGCATTGTTAAAGCGTATACCACCCGGGTCGGTGAGGGACCTTTTCCAACGGAACTATTTGATGAGATCGGGGATAAAATCCAGCAAACCGGCGCTGAATTCGGTGCAACCACCGGCAGGAAACGTCGCTGCGGATGGCTGGATACGGTAATCTTGAACAATGCGGTTAGATTGAACAGTTTAACCGGCCTTGTGGTGACCAAGCTCGACGTGTTAGATGATCTGGAAACGATCAACATTTGCACTGCCTATGACTATCAGGGCAAAAAAATAGAAGACTTCCCAGCGGACCTGGGGGTTTTAGCTGACTGCAAACCCATCAATGAAACGTTGCCGGGCTGGAAAGAGAATATCTCAAAAATTCGCACCTATGATGAACTGCCTCAAAATACAAAAAATTATCTCAAGCGAATTGAAGAATTAACTGAAACAAAAATTGATATTGTATCTGTTGGGCCGGGACGAGAAGAAACTATCGTTTTAAACAATGTTTTTGATTGACATTTTAAAAATTGTAAAATAAATAAAGCTACCAATAGTCGGGACGTGGCTCAGTCTGGTAGAGCACAGCGTTCGGGACGCTGGGGTCGCAAGTTCAAATCTTGCCGTCCCGACCAAATTAATAAATCAACCGGTTAGATTCCTAACCGGTTTTTTTATGCTCGAATTTAGGCATCCAGTGAACTCAAATTTATTGGGTTCACAAAAAACTTTTCATGGTGATTCATCACCACTCTATCAGAAAATAACTTGCCCATCATTTCAAGCGGTTATGAATGAGTTGTTCGGAAGTAATATACAAACCATTCCTTTTTAGCTTATTACCGCTCGAAAAAACTTTTTTAAAGTATTTGCCGTTCATTCCAAAAACTTGTTGTATTCGATCAGATCAAAATGATAACTAAAATATCTTATTCGAAGTCTTTAACTGATTTGTAAAATTTCTGTTCATTAAATTACGGAAGGAATTGGATTTATGCGTATTTCTATCAAAAAATTTCTTGGAATAATGATCATTTTCGCGATTTCGTTTTGGTTGGTCGGATCTGGCTTATGTGCCGACAATGCGCCGAAAGACAAAACGGAAAAAATAGTCGATAATTACGTCGCAAAAGTTAACGGTGTTGAAATATCTCAAGTTGATTTAGAGAGAAAATTCAGCCTGATCAAAGAACGATACGCAAGCATGGGAATGCCTTTAAATGATGCAAAACTAAATGAATTTAAGGACAATATTCGTAAAAGTCTGATTGAGCAGGAAGTCCTGTATCAGGAAAGTATTTCTCAGGGAATAAAGATTGATCCAAAGGAGATGACGGCGGAACTTGATAAATTCAAAAAGCAATTTGAAACTGAAGCTGCTTTTAAAAAACAGATTGCTGATATGAATTACACCGAAGATGCGATTTTATCTCAAATTAAACAAAGCAAAACGATTCAGAAGTTTATTGAAGAAAAAGTAAAGCCGACTATTTTGATATCAGACGAGGAGTCAAAGGCCTATTTTGACAGCCATCCGGCTGAATTCAAAGTTCCGGAGCGAGTCCGGGTCAGCCATATCCTGTTAAAAGTTGATCCCAAGGCATCTGAAGCGTCAAAAGCTGAAACACTTAAAAAAATTAAAGGCATTAAAAGCCAACTGGATAATGGCGAAGACTTTGCCAAGCTGGCAACTGAAAATTCGGATTGCCCGAGCAGTGCCAAAGGTGGTGATTTAGGTTTTTTTTCCCACGGTCAGATGGTTAAACCGTTTGAAGAAGCTGCCTTTGCTTTAAAACCCGGTGAAGTTAGTGATGTGGTTGAAACCAAGTTCGGTTATCATATTATTAAATCACAGGAAAAAGAAATGGCCACCACACTTGCCTATGATGACATTAAGGAAAAGCTGACAGCCAAATTGAAAGATGACAAATTTAAGAAAATGTTCCCGTCCTATATTGAATCCCTGAAAGCAGAATATAAAATAGAACTCCCGACACCGGCCGATGAGAGCAAAGCATCAGAGGATAAAACGATTAAAAAGTAAAAATAGATATAAATAAAATACGTTTTAACAGACGCGAAACAAAGTTGACAATCTCGTAAAAAGTCAGATTTCGATGGCAAAGAAAAAAGTTCCACCAATCATATAAAATTGGCAAGGCGCGCAAATCCTGAGTGATAATTTGTACTTAGCGTACCATGAAGAAACGAAGGATGAAGCGCAACACAGAATTTGGACTTTTTACGAAGCCATCAAAGTTAAATTTGCAATGATAAAGCCTTGTCAGAGAAGGAGAATACGTAAATGAAAAAAATGGTGATGAAGGGTATCGGCCGTTATCTGCCTGAAAGAGTTGTGACAAATGATGATCTGACCAAATTTATGGATACAACTGATGAATGGATCCAACAGCGGACTGGTATTGAGGAGCGGCGATGGGTACCGGAGGATGGAAACGTCGGTGCTTCAGATTTGGGGCTGGAAGCGTCAAAAGTAGCCTTAAGCCGTGCCGGCTGGCAACCGGAGGATTTAGATCTTATCATATTTGCCACCTTAAGCCCGGATCTTTTTTTCCCGGGTTCCGGTTGCTTGCTGCAAAGCAAGCTCGGCTTGAAATCAACACCGGCGCTTGATATCCGCCAGCAGTGCACCGGTTTCCTCTACGGCAT
>JAJRPH010000523.1 GCA_024280875.1 Deltaproteobacteria bacterium
AAAATATTTTCATGATAAATGTCATGTATGCGCCCGTTTAAAAAAAAGATATTTTTATTTGTCAGTCGGGATGCCTGGGAAAGGTCATGGGTACAGAAAATAATGGTGATGCCTTTCCGTGCATGGATTTCTCTGATATGGCTTTCTATGGTTAAACGACTTTCCAGATCCAGGTCAGCAGTTGGTTCATCCAGCAGCAGCGTGGCCGGAGAACAGGCAATAGCCCGGGCAATGGCAATTCGGCGGGTTTCCCCACCGGAAAGATGCCTGGCGTCTGCACCAATAAATGCCATCATATCCACCATGTCTAACGCCGACTCAATAATTTTTTTTCTTTTTTTCTGAGGGATTTTTCTGACCTTTAATCCGAACTCAATATTCTTATACACGGAAGTACTGAATAGAATCGGATGCTGATCGATCAAGACAACAGTTTTTCTGAGTTGCCGCAGATACTTTTCATTAAATTTAACGGGTATATTCAGGTACTCCAGGTGTCCTGAACAGGGCATTAAAAGAAAGCTTAATATATTTAAAAAAGTGGTTTTCCCCGCACCATTGGGACCTGAAAGGGTATAGATATTTCCGGACCGGATGTCTAATTCTGGAATATCTAAAACAGTTCGACCGTTGTAATTTTTTTTTAGATTTTTTAAAGAATAAAGAATCACTCTGATGATTTTCCCTGAAAATAATTAAGCAGAATATTGACAAACAGGCTGATACTCAAAAGAATGATACCCAGCGCAATCGCCAGAGAGAATTCCCCTTTATCATATTGTAAGGCCATTGCGGTGGTCATTGTCCGGGTAAAACCCCGGATATTCCCGCCCAACATCATACTAATGCCGATTTCCGAGATTACACGGCCAAAAGCGGCAACCACTGATGCGGTTATTCCAAATCGGGCTTCCACCAGAATGACCATCGCTGTCTGAACCTGATTGGCACCCAGAGTTAACGCTGTTTTTCGATACCTTTTATCGATTCGATTGATGGCGGATAAAGTAAATACGGTAACAATAGGAATAATTAAGATACTTTGACCGATGATAATGGCCTGCTGTGTGTACAAGAGGTCATAGACCCCGAAAATACTGTTTCTGGAAATAAATGCATAAACAAATAAACCGATGACAACTGTGGGCAGGGCAAGCAACGTATTGAGAATAGTTATAACGAACCTTTTAAAAGGAATTTCATATGTTGAAATGCCAAAACCGGCAGGAACACCGATAAAACAGGCAATAAGCGTTGAAGTGAAACTGACTTTAAGAGAAACAGATACAATCTCGATAAGCGAGGCATCCAACGAGGCCATGAGCTTGATGGCGGATAATAAACTGTCAGTTAAAAAACTCATTTAATGATTCTATTTAATCTGAAGCCAGGCAGTTTCTGCCCTTTTGTTTGCACTCATACATTATCAGGTCCGCCCGTTTTATAATGGAACTTTTAGAATCATCGTTTTTGGCAACCGTCGCACCAATAGAAACCGTTATGCCGACGGGTTTATTTCCGAGGGTAATCGAAGATTTCTCAATCAGTTTCCGATACCGGTTTCCAATTTTTACCAGTGCGTGGCGATCCACGTTTTTTATAATACCAACAAACTCTTCACCACCCCATCGTCCAAAAATATCAAAAGGACGGGATGATGATCGCAGTGTCCGGGCCACGGTCTTTAAGAGCAAGTCCCCGGCATCATGCCCAAACGTATCATTAAAATTCTTAAAGTGATCAATATATAGAAAGAGGACACCAAAGCACAGGCCGTATCGTTTGAATTCATGGAAACTAATGTCCAGTTCTGATTCAATATGTTCTCTGTTCGGCAATTTTGAAAGTTTATCAAAAAAAGCCATTTTTTCCAGTTCTTTTATTTTTGTCTCAATGGCAGTGAACTCACTGAAATCTGAAAATATTTCAGCGGCCCCGATGGTATTTCCATTGCTATCCTTTAACGGGATCGTATGTATCTTTACAGAGGCACGATGACCGTTCTTATGATGAAGAAATATTTCCGCATTACGACGGGGGAGTCCATCACTGATTGTTTTGGCAAGCGGGCAAAGGGTTTTACAGAGATTATGGCCTTCTTCATCAATGTGTATAAGAATATTGTCAAAACAATGGGACCCGACCACTTCTTTTGCTCGAAATCCGGTGATTTTTTCAGCGGCTTTATTCCAGTATAGTATTTTACGTTTAAGATCTGTCAGGTAGATACCGGACGGCAGATTATCCAGAATATTTTTGCAGTTTATGTTGATGACGGATTCTAAAATCATATAGATTATTTTATTTAAAAACAGTTGATCTTTAATCGGAATTTTAATGCGCTTGAGAATTGTTTACTATTCGGTTTTGATGCCGGTGAGATCCTGATAAAGCTGTTTATTGACCGAATGTATCAGGCCGTCTTCATAATCAATGTTTCCTTTTTTGTATAATTCCGCCAAAGAAAGGTCTAACGGCGTAAATTCTTCACAACCGGTTTCCATCTGGGCTCTGATCTGATGAAGTTTTCCTTCTCTGATCAGGTTTGCGATGCGGTTTGAATTCGTGAATCTTTCTAATGCCAGGATCTGACCGGTTTTATCCCTGGTCGGTACCAGCCGCTGGGCAAGGGATAACAATAATGAATCGGCAAGCAGTATACTAATAAGATTTTGCTGGTTTTCCTGGAACATGTTGACAATGATTCGAATGACAGCGGTTGAATTGGCGGCATTCATTGTGCTTAAGACCAGACTGCCGGTCCGGGCTGCCCGCAAAGCAATTTCAAAAGATTCTTTATCACGGAGTTCACCTATGACAATTACATCCGGGGATTGCCTGAAAACCGCACGCAATCCTTTTTCAAACGACTCTGTGTCTCTGCCTATTTCACGCTGATTGACGTTACTTTTTTTGTGTTTGTGCAGATATTCAATGGGATCTTCAAGAGTAATGATATTACAACGCCGGGTGGTATTAATTATATCAATCATCGTGCACAGCGTTGTCGACTTTCCGTGACCCGCCGGGCCGGATATCAGAATTAATCCCTGGGGTTTTAATGCATAGTCTTTGATCCATTCAGGTAGCCGGAGTTCCTTTAACGTCGGAAGACGGTCATAAAGACGTCTGATGGTAATTGAGATGGAATGTCGTTGTCTGTAAAAATTAATTCTGAACCGGCCTAAATTCGGATAGGTTGCGGCAATGTCCAGATCATTGGTTTGCAGAAATTTTTCCCAGTCACCATCTCTGTTTGCCAGCAGTTCCCTGGCATATAATTCACAGTCAGCCGGTGTCAGCGCCACAGTCGCCAAGCGCTTTACCTGATTACTGATTTTGATGGATGGGGGAACACCGGCGGTCAAAAGCATGTCACTGGCTTCTGTTTTGATCAGGTAAGAAAGCAATGCTTCGATTTTAGGAGATGTTTGTGTTTCATTTTTATCTTCAAGCGCAATATTTCTGACGGTTTCACCACGGATACCATCTTCAAAACTTGAAGTCAGTAAGTTAAGGGCTGCTTCCATCATGAAGAAAGGGATGACCACCGGTTGGATTTTCAGCCCTATTGTGAATTCAAGATCGCTGATGGTCATAAAATCCTGAGGACTGATCATTCCAAGGGTTAATATATTATTATTTTGGGAAATCGGCAGGATTTTATATTGTTTGATCTTTTCAAGCGGAATCAGGTTTATGATATCCTGGGAAATTGTTTTTTTGAAAATATTTACACAGGGAACACCGAATTTTTTTGATAAAAAGTCAAGCATGTCATCGGTAGACACAAAACCCATTTTAATCAGCAAAGAGCCTAAAGGCATATCCACTTGAGATCGTCGTATGAGGGCCTGTTTCAACTGATCCCGTGTAATCAGTTTTGAACTGACAAGCTCTTCGCCCAGAAGGCCCTTTGAAGTAGTTCCTTTTTTTGTGCTTGTTGATCCATCCGTCATTGATTGGCCTCCTCAAGGTTCAAAAAGATATAACTAATATGCATATCACTATCTAAACGCTTTTTTCAATAAAATAAACCATAAGATGCCTTTTTGAATCATATCAAAACATTTTAAATGCTGATGCAACTTACATTTCGCACTTTTGAAGCAAAAAGTTTTTAATTTTGTATTTTGGCCCATGTAGCATTTTTCAAATATCCTATTCAGCAGCAAGACTTAAATATACGGAGGGAGGGACACCCAACAGGCGTAATA
>JAJRPH010000524.1 GCA_024280875.1 Deltaproteobacteria bacterium
GGCAAAAGAAGGCGGACGGAATCGGACCTCTCTTTTACTCCCTTAATTTTCTACCATGGCTGCTGGATCCTGATTTTTAATAACAAATCCCCCTGATATCCGTTCGGCATCTGCTTCCCGATCCCCTTGAGCCTGAGAACCATTCCATCCCTCGTACCAGCCGGAATCGTCACGTTATAAAACCTGTTATAAAACCCCCAGGCAATATTGATCGTTTTTTTAGCACCGGCGGCAGCCTCATAAGGCGTAATACTGATTTCCTTGTATAAATTCCGGTCCTGGCTTCTTAGATTTGAAGACTTTAAAACCTGAAATCGCGGGGTTGTTTTCTTTTTAAATGCAGCGGCTTTTAAAATGCCGACGATCCCGGTTTTCGGCAGCACGTTAAAAAATTTTAAGCTCATGATGCCAAAAACAAATCCGCCGACATGAGCCCACCAGGCAATGCCGCCGGACATCGCATTGCTGAAAGCCGCATTGAACAACTGAATGACAAACCAGAACCCCAGAAAAAAGACAGCCGGGATTTCCACAAACCAGGGAATGATGATAATCGGAATTAAGGTTAAAATTTTTGAATGGGGATAAAGAATAAAGTAAGCTCCCATTACACCGGCAATTGCACCGCTGGCACCAATGGTCGGGACCGTGGAATGATAATTTAAAAATAAATGAAACAGACCGGATGTCAAACCGCATAACAAGTAAAACACCAGATAATAAAATGACCCCAACCGGTCCTCGACATTATCACCGAAAATATGCAAAAACCACATATTTCCCGCAATATGCATAAAACCACCATGAAGAAACATGTATGATATCAATGAGAAAAGCTGTTGACTTAATGTAAAATGTGAAGAAATATACGGTACAGAAAAACGGGCCGGGACCAGACCGTATGTATAGATAAACCGGTCTAACCCGATGCCCAGAGAGTGAGATGAAGACATCTGGATTAAAAAAATGCAAATATTGACCCCGATCAGGGTTGTGTTAACCACCGGATAGTTCTTTGATGGGATGGTATCTCGAATAGGGATCATTGATTTAAGAAGAAGGCGTAATTCTCATGCTGATATCAACAAATACCGCCGCATGGATGAGAGCCCCCACGGAAACGATATCAACACCGGTTTTTGCCAGGCGCTTTAAATCTGTCTTGCAAACTCGACCGGACACTTCAACAATGGCTTGGCCGTTTATTAAATCGACTGCGGCTCGGATTTCTTCAAGCCCCATGTTATCAAGCATAATGACATCAGCGCCAGCGTTAAGTGCCTGATTCACTTCATTTAAATCAGACGTTTCAATCTCTATTTTTATCAGATGGGAAACCTGCTTTCGGATATGGTCTATCGCGTTCTTAATACCGCCAAAAGCCTCAATATGGTTGTCCTTTATGAGAACGCCGTCATACAAACCCATCCGGTGATTATGTGCGCCACCGACACGAACTGCATATTTTTCCAGAACACGCCATCCGGGGACGGTCTTGCGGGTATCCACCAGCCGGATCTTTTCATCTTTCAGCTCTTCAACATAACTCCTGACATTTGTGGCAATCCCGGATAAACGCTGGAGAAAATTTAATGCAATCCGCTCTCCGGTTAAAAGCGTCCGCATCGAGCAATTAATTTCTGCAATCACATCACCTGCTGAAACGCTGTCTCCGTCCCTAAAATTTGACGAAAAATCAACATCAGGTTCAAATTTTTCAAAAGTCCTTTTTGCGATTTCCAAACCGGCAACCACGGCAGGTTCTTTGGCAACAATTTTCCCCCTGCCCCTGGCTAATGGATCAGGCAAATGATTGGTGGTGATATCTCCGGATCCGATATCCTCGGCAATGGCAAGATCAATGAGATGATCCGTATGGCTGGAAATTAAACTACTGTCAAATGATTTCATATGCGCTACTCAGACTGAAGAGATTGAATTTTGTCAAGATGGGCCATCAATTTATCCTTTTTCTCAACAGATTCCTGATATTGATTTTTGGTTTTATCAACTACCGCTTCCGGAGCCTTATTGACAAATCCGGGGTTGTTCAGCTTTTTATTTAATTTATCGACTTCTGCGTCAATTTTTGTAATTTCTTTTTCAAGGCGTGCGACTTCTTTTGCAAAATCAATAATACCTTCCAGATATACGGATATTAATGTCTGGTCAACAATGGCCGTTGCGGTGCCCTTTGGCTTTTCACCCATGGGTTCAACAGTAAAACCGTTGAGTCTTGATAGATTGACAATGAACTCCTGGTTCTGTTCGAGCAAACTTCTCGTTTTTTCATCAGATGCCTGAACGAGTACTTCGAGGGATTGAGACGGTGATATATTCATCTCCCCCCGGATATTTCGAATACCGTTTATAATACCCATAATCAATTCCATTTCAGAAACCGCATCCGGATCAAAGGCAATCGATTGGGACGTCTTTTCATCCGTTGGAAAAATCGCCTGCATAATCGACCCTTGGGTCCCGGGCAATATATGCCAAATTTCCTCAGTGACGAACGGAGTGATAGGGTGAAGCAGAATCAACGTGTCATGAAGAACGCGCCACAGGACTTTTTTAGATGATTTTTCTTCTGTTTCACCTTTATTGCCGTAAAGCGCCGGCTTAATAAATTCAAGGTACCAGTCACAAAATTCATGCCAGACAAATTGGTAAAGTTCATTGGCCGCATCATTGAAGCGGTAGGAATCCAGAGCATCGGCCATATTTTTTGAAACGGTTTTCAAACGATCCAGGATCCAGCGGTCCGGAAGTGAAAGATCGGAAAAATCATCTGATGCATGATTCTCCTTTATGTGCATAAATGAAAAACGAGCGGCATTCCATAATTTATTAATAAAATTACGATAGCCTTCAATTCGCTTTTCAGACAGTTTAATATCTCTTCCCTGGGCGGCAAATGCCGTCAGGGTAAACCGAAGAGAATCAGTACCGTATTTATCGATGATTGAGAGGGGATCGATGACGTTACCCGTGGATTTGCTCATCTTCTTGCCTTTTTCATCCCGTACCAGGGCATGAATATAGACATCACCAAACGGCACTTTATCCATAAAATGAAGTCCCATCATCATCATTCGCGCCACCCAGAAAAAGAGGATATCAAATCCGGTCACCAGAACAGATGTGGGATAAAATGATTTTAACAACGTCGTTTCATCCGGCCATCCCATTGTTGAAAACGGCCAGAGCGCTGAACTGAACCAGGTATCCAGCACATCCGGATCCTGGACAAGGTCGGCACTTTGACACTCAGGACAATGATCCGGCGTGGCAACGGCAACGATTATTTCATTGCATTGGCTGCAGGTCCAAACCGGAATCTGGTGCCCCCACCAAATCTGCCGGGAAATACACCAGTCCCGGATATTTTCCAGCCATATAAAATAATCGTTTTCCCATTTTTCGGGCACTATTTTCGTTTGACCGGATCTAACAGCAGCCATTGCTTTTTCCGCAAGCGGTGCGGCTTTTACAAACCATTGCTTTGAAAGATTCGGTTCAACGACTGTCTTGCAACGATAACAATGCCCGACACCGTGATTATGCGGTTCAACTTTTACAAGAAGTCCTTGTGCTTCAAGATCCTTTAGCACCTCTTTCCGGCATTCAAACCGGTCGAGTCCCTCGTACTTGCCGGCTTCAGCGGTCATTTTACCGTCATCACCAATGACTTTGATACTCGGAAGATCATGAATACGGCCCACTTCAAAATCATTCGGATCATGCGCAGGTGTGATCTTCAACGCACCGGTGCCGAATTCCATTTCCACATATTTATCAAAAATAATCGGAATATGTCTGCCGGTCAGCGGCAGCTCCACTTCTTTACTGGTCAGATATTCATACCGGCTGTCTTCCGGATGCACCGCCACCGCAGTATCTCCAAGCATGGTTTCCGGCCGTGTGGTCGCAACCACCGGCCCCTTTTCACCGTCGGCAACGGGATAATGAATATGATAGAGATGCCCGTCATGTTCCTCGTGTTCAACTTCCAAATCCGCCAAAGCAGTCATGCATCGCGGACACCAGTTAATAATATAATTACCCCTGTAAATTAAACCTTCTTCATAGAGCTGAACAAAAACCTTTTTAACCGCACGGGACAGACCTTCATCCATTGTAAACCGTTCACGCTGCCAGTCACATGAAGCGCCAAGTTTTTTTAATTGGTTAATGATGGCACTCCCGTATGTCTTGCGCCACTCCCAGACCGTTTCTATAAATTTTTCACGTCCCAGCTGATGCCGGTCAATCCCGTGAGATGTCAGATCCCTTTCAACGACATTCTGAGTGGCGATTCCGGCATGGTCGGTTCCAGGCATCCACAACACATTGTCACCGCACAATCTTCGATACCGGCAAAGGATATCCTGCAATGTAATATTAAGCGAATGCCCCATATGCAAAACACCCGTAATGTTCGGCGGCGGAATCACAATGGAATAGCACGGCCTGTCTCCATTTTCAGATGCGGCAAACAAGCCATTGCTTTCCCAGTATGTGTACCATTTCTTTTCAACCTCATGCGGTTCATATCCCTTACTTAGCGTCGAATCCATTCTTTTATCCTGTGGAATTTGATCAGGTGATGATTAAATAAAAACAAAAAGGGGATTTAAAAACCCCCTGTTAATAACCTCACTGCTTTAAATACAACCTGACAAATCAGGCCTGTACATTATTTTTTTTTGGAAATTCCGAGTAAATAGTCCTTTAACTGGCTGATTTCTTCAGATACAGTTCTTTCAATGATTTCGTCAAGTATTCTGTTGATTTTTTCAGCATACATCTTTCTAATGACCCGTTCAATCGCGTCATCCAAC
>JAJRPH010000525.1 GCA_024280875.1 Deltaproteobacteria bacterium
ATTCGAGTTCCAGCACCAAAGTAAAAGGATATCCCAATGATTCATTGCTGGCAGTGGCCGCGGATCTGAATAACTCCGGTGTTGTATTGCTGGATGCCCGCAGTGCGGATACATACAATGCCGGACATATTCCGGGCGCATTGAACATGCCCTGGGGGCAGTTTGTGGATGCAAGTGTCAACCTTCTGCCGGTTTCAGAGCTGGAGGTACTTCTGGGTGCGTTGGGATTGACCCGTGAATCTAAAATAATTATCTATGATGATACCATCGCATCATGGGGCGCAGCCGGTCGACTGTTCTGGATGTTTGAATACCTGGGATGTACCCGGGTAAGTATATTAGACGGCGGCTGGGATAAATGGGTGGCGGATGGCAATGTAACGGAAACCACAGTAAATACGCTTCCGGCAACCACATTTACAGCCATTGAAAAGCCTGGTGTTGTCGTTGATAAAGAATACATCGAAAGCCGGATGAATGATGCGGATTTTGCCATTATTGATACGCGTACGGATGCGGATTTTATTGGTTGGCGGCTTTACGGGGAAGCCCGGGGCGGGCACATTTCAGGTGCCGTTCAAATCCCCTATGCATGGTATTTCAAGGAAGATAAAACCATTTTAGAGTATCAAGACATGAAGGAATTGTTTGAATCCAAAGGCGTGACTTCAGATAAAGAGGTAACAGCGTATTGCACGGCGGGTATCCGGAGTGCATATGCGTATTTTCTGGGCCGCTTGATGGGATATGAACGGGTGTCTAATTATGATGGGTCCATATCAGACTGGGCGGCATCCAATGAAATCACGTATCCCATGGATTCGCTGAAAAATTATGAAAAGCTGGTCCATCCCGGATGGGTCAAACAGTTGATTGACGGCGAAATCGAGCCGGACGGCAAGGACGGCTATGTGATTGTGGAATGCGGTTGGGGACCATCGGACGCAACCGGGTATGATGACGGCCATATTCCCGGCGCCATTCATGTGAATACGGATGAAATTGAATATCATAAGTTTTTTGCGCGAAACAATCCCCCGGCAGATCAATGGTTCGGCAGAAGCACGACGGAAGACGAAGATGCAGCCAAAGGATTGGGCCCGGATGATACTCTTCCGGACAATTGGTGGAACATCTATCCGGATGAGTATTTGCTTCCGGCCATCGCGTATATGGGGATCACAGCAGATACAACCGTGGTGGTATACAGCTCTGTGCCCGGGGCGGCCGGTCGGGTGGTCTGGACGCTCATGTATGCCGGCGTGGAAGATGTCCGCCTGTTAAACGGCGGGTTGGCCGCATGGCAGGCTGCCGGTTATGACGTTTCCACGGATGCTGTTGAGCGAGCGCCGGTGGCCAATTTCGGCGCAACAATCGCCCTTCATCCTGAATACCTGGTGGATGATGCCTATGCCCGAAAAATCGCCAATAATAACGGTGATCCGGATGCCATCTTACTGGATATCCGGACATGGGGTGAATATACGGGCGCAACCGCACCGTACTCCTATATCCCGGCCAGCGGCCGGATTCAAAACGCAGTATGGGGACATGCCGGCGATGCCCTGTCGGATATGAATTATTTTGTGGACGCCAAAGACGGCACCATGCGCAGTTTTACGGAAATCAAAGCCATGTGGGCAGCAGAAGGCGTAACATCGGAAAATACAGTCAGCCACTACTGCGGTACCGGATGGCGCGCGGCCCTGTCCTTTTTCTATGCACACCTGATGGGCTGGGAAAACAACAACCTGTTTGACAGCGGATGGTTTAAATGGAGCATGGGGCCGGAAGCAGATATCAATCCCATGGTGGATGAATATCAGGATCTCCCGGCGGCTGAATAACCCGAGAATAATCAACCGCATAACAATTTTTTAAGAAATATATTTAACCCCATGAAGAAGGCCGTTCTTTTTGAACGGCCTTTTTCATGGTATAAACAGATTATGAAAACCGATTCGGCTCCACAGTTTATTAAAAATTATCCGCAAGTTGTTGCAATATTTTGCTTTCTCGCCGGCCTGGAGGTCTTTTTGAGCATGGCGACCGGCAGGGCTGTTGTCAACGCGTCGATGATTTGGCCGCAAGACAGCTGGTTCAGCGGTGCCCTGATCATGATGTGGGGAACGGCCATGCTGCTGGTGGTCCTTTTTCCGATGGGGTTAACCAGGTTTCAGAATGCCGCGATCCTGATGGGGGTTGCATGTTTCAGCCACGCTTTACTGGTTTGGGACAGGGCCGGTGTTTCATCAACAGTAAGGATTTCAACACTCCTTCTTTTATTGATGGATATGGGAGTCCTGGGATTTTTGTTATTGATTATGCATCACCGATACCTGGAAATGCGGTGGGCCCTGCTGTATGTGTTTAATCCATTTATTGTTTACGCTCTGCTCACAGC
Organism: Deltaproteobacteria bacterium; assembly: GCA_024280875.1. Lineage (GTDB taxonomy): Bacteria > Desulfobacterota > Desulfobacteria > Desulfobacterales > Desulfosalsimonadaceae > SURF-3. The sequence goes on from JAJRPH010000525.1 coordinate 2,405, forward strand.
CGATTTGACGGATGTTGCCGGTCTGTCCTTTTTCATGGGCGCTCTGTATTGGGCGACCATCAGGCAATGGCGCTTCATGTATATCTTCATGGGGTCGGCGGTTTTTGTCAATCCGGCAGCCGCGCTTGGTGCAATATTTTTGATCAATCCGAAAAATCTAAAGCATGCGGTCTGGGCGCTGGTAACGGTTTTTATTGCCGGTTGTATCCAGCTGTTGATGACCCCGGAATCCATATCCGGCCCAGGCACTAACGCTGAACTCGGTTTTTACAATCCGGTTTATATACTGGTTCAGGCGCTGTCAAATGAATCGATACGCACTGTTTCCATCTATGATGGTATCATGGCAGCAGGCCTGGTAATCGGATGCTGGTATTTTCACCCCCATCGCAACAGGCGGTTTGGTAACGATCCCATACCTGGTTGCTTTTTTGTCTTCGGGGCCCTGGTGCTCCTGGCACCGGTTATTCAGGTCTCGTCATTGATCTGGATGGCCCCTTTGCTGGTGGTTCGTCCGGCATTATCCTGGGTGGTGCTCATGATGACAATCCCCCTGGGACTGCCGGTATTATCCGGCATCAACGATCTGTCCGAGTCCCTGCAGTTGACCCGATGGACGCAATTGACAATGTGGCTCCCGGTTTGTGGTTTGTTGTGCAATGACGGTCGTCTTTTTTTTAAAAGACAAAAATTAATGACGCAACATGAACAATGTCAGTCTGTTTCCGTGGTCGTTCCCACTTTAAATGAAGAAAAAAACATTATTCAGTGTCTGTCGGAAATTTGTAAAAACCGTCATATTTGTGAAGCCATTGTTGTGGACGGTGGCTCAACGGATCATACGCGAAAACTTGCCCAAAACGCTGGTGCCCGGGTCATTCTCCATGAAAAGGGATTGGACTGCGGCGGCGGCCGGGGCGGACAGATCAAGGCTGGGATTGACATGGCCAGAGGCGATGTGGTGGCCGTTGTTCATGCGGATACGCTATTATCGAGTGACGTTTTACAGGAAATGGTGGCAATGCTGAACCGGAACCCGACCGTGATTGGCGGGGCCGCGGGATGCCGGTTTCAATCCAGCGCCGGAAAACTCAGGTTGATAGAATTTTTAAATGATGCCCGGGCCGCGTTTTCAGGGATCAGTTTTGGCGATCAGGTTCAATTTTTCCGGCGGCGTCCGGTGGCTGATCATGATCTTTTTCCGGACATGCCCCTGATGGAAGATGTGGAATTTTCAGTCCGACTGCACCGTCTGGGCCGGCAGGTCTATTTATTTAAACATGCCGCCGATTCTGCCAGACGATGGCAGCGCATGGGATCAGCAAATGCGTTGTTGATCATCCGGCTGCTTGCGGTCTATCTGATTCAGCGGTTGTGGACCACACCGGACAGCACCGGGTTTTATCGGAAATATTATCAAAAGGACAAAGCCCGCTGAAGAAATCCGGCCGAAGCATTCCGGGCTCTTAAAAATTCAGGGCCATACTTGAATTTATCGCCAAAGGGGGCATTGGGAAAGTTTACCGTGCGCACCAAACAAATCTGAATCGGGATGTGGCCATCAAAATAATCTCAAAGTAATGGCTGGAATGCATCGTAGAAGATGACGAAGAAATAGAAACCGCATTACAGCGATTTTAAAGAGAAATTCAGGCAATGGCCGGGATTCATCACCCCACAATGTATTACAAATTTTTGATTATGGCCGGGAAATTGTCAAAGGCGGAGACATAAAATTTGAAACCATTTCTTAACCTCCGATTAACAAAGCAGACCTCCAATATCTGTTTCAAGATTTTGGAGATTCCGGCTATTTATTCTTTCACCAATATTTCCTCTGAATTGGATTCACCGACAAAGGCAGGTGAATTATTTTTCTGCCCGGTTTTTCAGTGCTGGCAGTTTTTACCAGCTTCGACTTTTCATTGTTTTCACTTTGCTGTTTAACACCAGCCACTTTTATTTTATTGCGACCATCTTTTTTAGCAAAATACAGAGCCTCATCAGCCCTTGAAATCGGTTCCGCGACCGAGGCATCATGCCCGGGTATTACGGTAGCAACTCCTATACTGACCGTTAAGGTTTGATGGCTTCGCAAAAAGTCCAAATTCTGTGTTGCGCTACATCCTTCATTTCTTCATGGTACGCTAAGTACAAATTATCACTCAGGATTTGCGCGCCTTGAATTTTGAGCTTTTTTCTTTGCCATCGAAATCTGACTTTTTACGAGTTTGTCAAGGTTTGGCATCCGTTACCTGCTTTTTCGTGTGGAATACACAGCGCCAAAACTTTATCTCGAACTATTTCAGCGACTTTGTACGCACCTTCCTGATCAGTTTCCGGAAGTAATACGGCAAATTCCTCTCCTCCATAGCGTGCGACTAAATCCCTTGGCCGCTCAATGGTTTCACTTAATGCACCGGCGACTCTCTTTAAACATTCATCACCTGCCTGATGTCCATAGAGATCATTGTAAGTTTTAAAAAAATCGATATCGCACATGATCAGCGACAGGTGTTTATTCATCCTGATGCCATACTCCACGGCAGCATGTTTAATGAAAAGGACATCAGGGTTTCTGTAATGGCAAGGTCAAATATTGAACGTTATTAACTTATTATATTGACACAAATTTTTTTTATCGAACGATGCAAATCCGATATAAGAATTAAAATGATGAGCGAATTTTTTTCACACTCCAAGCAGGAAACACAAAAAGGGTGTGAAAAAATTTCACACAGGGACACGTTTTTATGTTTGTGTGCGAATTTTTTTCGCACTCAATGTAAATTTCCGTATCAGAAAATGCGAATTTCTTTCATACTTCCATGGAAATCTTTTTTTAGAAAAATATTTTTTAGCCACCTCTGCAACGAATTGCCCAACGAATAAACGGACAACCAACTGCCATTTGCAATTAACTCTATGTGGTATTAATTTATATAGAAGTGATTTAATAATTATAAAAACTTTTTTAAAGCGATTAAAATCATGCAAAAACACACAAAAAATCAAATTATTATCCAAAAAATCAAACAGATCAAAAAGAATCTCGGCAATAAACTCATCATCCTGACCCATCATTATCAGCGCAAAGAAATTGTTGAGATGGGAGATTATCGCGGTGATTCGTTCGGGCTTTCCAAAACTGCGGCAGAAGATCAAACCGCCCGATATATTGTTTTCTGCGGTGTTCATTTCATGGCCGAAAGCGCGGCAATTCTGGCCCAACCCCACCAAATTGTACAGATTCCCGATATTGAAGCCGGATGCTGGATGGCCGACATGGCAGATACATATCTTGCTGAGAAAGCATGGGAGCAACTGACGCAAATTGTTGATGAAAAAGCTGTGATGCCATTGGTCTATATGAATTCAGATGCCAGGATCAAGGCATTTTGCGGTAAAAATGGAGGCGCGGTATGTACTTCTTCCAACACAGCGGACGCTTTCCGCTGGGCCTTTAAACAACGGGAAAAAATATTCTTTTTCCCGGATCAGTATCTCGGGAAAAACACCTGTAATCAATTGGGAATTAAGCCAGATGAAGTTATTGTCTGGAAGCCCAATGAACCCTTTGGCGGCAATACTGAAGAAGACATTCAACGCTCAAAAGTCATACTCTGGGATGGATATTGCCTGGTCCATACCCGCTTTACCGTGGACCATATTCGTCCGCTACGGAACAAATATCCGAAGGCGAGTTTTGTGGTTCATCCGGAATGTACCGAGGAGGTGGTCAAAGCTGCCGATGCCGTCGGATCGACCAGTTTTATCGTAAAGTATATTGATCAGGCACTCCCCAAATCATTGATTTTCGTTGGGACAGAAATCAATTTAATCGAACGCCTTAATGATGAATATCCTGACAAAACCGTTCTGCCCCTGCACCATTCACTCTGTCCGAATATGTATAAAATTAATCTGGAAAATCTCCTTTATACTCTTGAAAACATAGGCAAATATAATATAGTAGATGTAGATAACGTCATTAAACAAGATGCACGAAAAGCGCTTGATCGTATGCTGTCTTTAACGGAATGACCCAGTTAATTTTTTAAAGTTCAATACACTTCCTGAGAAATTCTATAATAATGTATGAGGCGTTAAACCCGGAAGATAAAACACCCTGAAGGTTTAGCGCTTGAATACTGCAAAATTTAATAAACCATCTCATATTCAATAGAATCCGATTAGATTAAATTATTGTTCCAATTATAAAAATATGTTAGATTGTTCCGAACTTCAATCCTGACATTATAAACTATATAATATTTCTATATTATTACAATATTCCTTCTTTCATATACCTGTTAAAAATTTACATATTTTTTATCCATTCAAGCTCTGGTCAAACTCTGGCACAACTTTTGAATGTATTTGAATGTGATTATATCGATAAAATAATCATTGAATGGATTTTTTTAAAATAATAGCAAGGTAAACCAATGAAAATGTATCTCATAAATCGACTCATCAAAATTGCAGGGGTAACGGCTATCGCTCTTATGATGCCATTGGCGACGTACGCTGAAATCCCGATCTGGGCTCCTGAACCTCTTGCGCATATTATTGAAGAGGGGCTGGCAAATAATCAGTCTATAAAAAGTCTGGAATCCCAAATAGATGCATTAAAAGAACAAGTTCCTTTGGCAGGATCACTTCCTGATCCGAGACTGGGCATTGCTTTAATAAATCTCCCCGTGGACAGCTTGCGATTTGATGAAGAGCCCATGACCCAAAAACAAATATCGATTGCCCAGAAATTTCCATGGTTCGGTAAACGTGGATTACGGTCTGATCAGGCAACATTTACGGTCAGGCAAAAAGAAATGGTCCTTAATGCAGAAAGGCTTTCGCTTTCAAAAGAAATTACCAATGCTTATTATGAGCTGGGGTTTATCGCAAAAAGTCAGGACATTAATACCCGCTTGACACAGATGCTCCAACGAATTTTACACGCCGCCGAAAGCCGATACTCCACCGGCAAGGGACTTCAGCAAAATATTTTTCAGGCCCAGGTCGAACTGAGCAAGTTGACTGAAAAAAACATAACCCTGAGAAAAAATCGTCGTATTACAGAAGACCGCCTCAATGAACTGCTCAATCGGGAACATTTTGAATCGATCATTCCGCCGAAGAATCTTCCACCCCCATATTTTACGCTTTCAATACCAGAATTAAAAACCTTTGCTTTAAAGAACAACCCACGGTTAAAAGCCAAAAAGTATGAAATATTGATGGCACATGCAGGTATCGAACTGGCCCATAAAGACTACTGGCCGGATATGGATGTTAAAGTGTCTTACGGGCAGCGGGCAGAGAACCGGTCCGGACAGAACTGGGATGATTTTGTTTCAACCGGGATAACAATGAACATCCCGCTCTGGCAAAAAACCCGCCAGGACAAAAAACTGGCTGCGGCCATTGCCTCACACCGTTCTAAAAAACAATCATACAATAATCTTAAAGACAGCCTGAATCATAAGGTAGATGCGGCAGCGACTGAGATACTGGATCTCCAGGAGAATTTCCTCTTGTATAACGATGCAATTATTCCACAGACCGAACAGTGGGCTCGCGCTGCACTGGATGCGTATGAAGTCGGGAAAGTAGAGTTTAATACAATGATTAAAGCCCAGACCCAGCTCCTTAAATTCGAACTCGAGGCACAACGACA
>JAJRPH010000526.1 GCA_024280875.1 Deltaproteobacteria bacterium
AGAAGCTTTCGCGGGCGTTCCGGGTCATGGTTGTCAAAATAGGCAAACGGATACGGGCTGATATGCGCCTGATGAAGGATCAGTTCGCCTTTTTCGATTCTGCCGTAAGCGTCTTTCAGGTTAGCATGTCCGGATCGCAGGGATTTGACTTCAGTGCCCAGCAGCACCATTCCCGCTTCAATTTCTTCCACAATTGAATAATTATGCCAGGCTTTGCGGTTTTTGGTAACAATTTTGATGTTACTGTTTTCCATTGAGAAAAATTCTCCGGATTAGAATTCTAAATCTGGTTTTAGCGGTAAAAAATTATTTATCTGTATATTTATCATAGATTCCGTTTACCAAAGTGTCACCGTAGGTGTCTGTTATCAAGTTCATGGTATCTATCGCGGACGTCTGTTTCAAAACTTCTTTTAAAAAAAGTTTCGACTCGCTGACGCTGATTTTTCGGATCATATTTTTAATAGAGGGAATCGATTGGGGCGCCATGCTGAAAGCATCCAATCCAAGGCCAAGCAGAATGGGAAGATTAATAATTTCCGAGGCCATTTCGCCGCACATAAAGGTTTTGATGTTTTTCTTTTTACCGGTATCAACGACATGCTTTATCATTCGGATAACTGCCGGGTGCAATGGGTTATAGAGGTAAGCAACATGGCGGTTTACACGGTCAATGGCCAGTGTGTATTGAACCAGGTCATTCGTGCCAATGCTGAAAAAGTCAACCAGGTCGGCCATGGCATCTGCCATGATTACTGCTGACGGAATTTCTATCATTATGCCGATCTGGATGTCCCGGTTATAAGCCAGGCCGTCTTTTTCAAGTGACTCTACAGCTTCATCTATTATTTGGTGGGTGTGGTGAATTTCTTCACACCCGGAAATCATCGGAAGCAGAAGCTGGACATTGCCGTAAGCAGCGGCGCGTAAAATGGCGCGCAGCTGTGTTTTAAAAATCTTCGGATTTTTGAGGCAGAACCGGATCGCCCGAAGTCCCAGGGAAGGATTGGCCTCTTCAGGTGTCGGGATGCCTGAGATCGCCTTGTCGCCGTTGATATCAAGCGTCCGAATAATAACCGGGTGAGGCGCCATAAGTTCCGCAACTTCCTTGTACTGGTTGAACAGTTCCTGTTCATCGGGAAAATTCATGCGTCCCAAATATAGAAATTCGGTTCGGAACAGGCCGATACCTTCTCCGCCATGATCTTTGACAGCCACGACTTCTTCGGGCTGTTCAATGTTTCCCATAATGCTGAATAAATGTCCGTCAGCGCTTTTTGCCGGTAGGTCGCTGGTTCGGAGGATGTCCGCTTTGCGTGTTTCGTATTTTTTGCTCAGTCCATCATAATTGATCAGCGTTTTTTCTTCAGGGTCAACAATGACAACGCCTTTAGAACCATCAACAATAATAATACTGTTGTTTTTGATCAACTGGGTGGCATTATCCAGTCCGAGGACTGCCGGTATTTCTAAGGTTCGGACGATAATGCTGGTATGTGACGCTTTGCCGCCACGATCCGTAATAAAACCCATAATTTTTTCAAGCTGGATCTGGCTGGTTTCCGCCGGGGAAAGGGTATGGGCCACCAGTATCACCCGTTTGTCAATATTGGATATATTGACATCCTTGCAGCCGATCAGATTTCTCATGATACGTTCGGAAACATGCTCGATATCCGCAGATCGTGATTTCAGATAGGGGTCGGAGATGTTGCTGAACATGGATTTTGCCTGTGACGTGGCTTCCCTGAGCGCCCATTCCGCATTGACCAGTTCATTTTTTATGATGTCAATGGCTTTTCCGTACAGCATCTTGTCCTTGTGGAGAACCAGATGGGTCTCAAGGATACCGGCATGCTGACGGAGTTCTTCCGGAACCCCTTTGATGATGTCAGCCAGTTCATTTTTGGCTTTGGTCACCGCACTTTTAAACCGGTTGATTTCTTTTTTGACCTTATTTTCGGGTATCGAGTATTTTTCAATAACATCAACGCCTTCCTTGTCAACAAGGTAAGCCTTGCCGATGCAGATTCCCGGTGAACCGCTGATTCCCTTAAGAATTATTTGTGTGGTGTCAGATGGCATTTATGCCAACTCCTCAAAGCCTTTTTCAAAGAGGTTAATGATTTTATTGAGTATGTTAATATCTTCCGGGTTCTCAATCTGTAATGTCACATCCGCGCCTTTCAGGCAGGCAATGGACAGTATGTCAATAATGCTGGAAGCGTCTACCCGGTCGCCATTTTTGCAAAGCCAGACATCAGATTGCGCTTTCATTGCAAGCTTGGCAATCATGGCTGCCGGCCTGGCATGAATGCCAAGTTCGTTAATGACGGACGTTTTTTTGCTTAGATCGTAGTCTAACGTATTCATTTTTTTATAATAATTTATAATTTAAAATAACAAAGATAACATGTGGTGATAATGATTGTCAAACTAAATATTTGCTAAAAACACTGAAAGAGTACTGAAAGTATTATAAATAATTTTATTTAAGGTTGTGAAAGCGATTTAAAAAACATTACGGAATAACAAAAACCGGTTTTTATTTTTACAGTCAGTTGTGAGTAGCGTATAAACTAAATTATTGACAAGCGTCGGACCTGCTGATATTTTTATTGACCGTTTGGAGTCTTTAAATATTTGAATTTATGTATCTTTTTGGTCTATCAAACCCTTTTACCAATGGAGGCTTTCCATGGCATCAAAAATTCTTATTTATGGGAAATCAACATGACCGTTTACCACTGCAGCTCGTGAAGCTTATGAAAAAAAGGATGCAGAAGTTGAGTATATCGATATTCTCGCAAATGATGAGAATATGGAATCCATGCTTAAATTGTCAGATGGTAGTAGAAGAGTGCCCGTCATTGTTGACGGCGAAAACATCGCCATCGGTTTTAACGGCCGGAGCTGACGCGTTTAATCAATCGGCCGGGTGCCGATTCTGTAATAATTAATGATAAAGAGAATGGGATAATAATGGAAAAACAATATTTAATTGACGAAATGGAACTCAGTGAATCATGGCGGCTTTTCAGGATAATCGGGGAATTCGTTGAAGGTGTGGAAGAAATGCATGATATCGGGCAGGCGGTGAGTATTTTCGGTTCTGCCCGGATGAAGCCGGATGATCCCTATTATCAGAAAACGGTTAAAATTGCCGGAATGCTGGCGGAAAACGGGTTTACCGTGATCACCGGCGGGGGCGGCGGTATTATGGAAGCAGCCAATAAAGGAGCGGCTGAGAAAAACGGAAAATCAGTGGGGTTGAATATTGTGCTTCCCATGGAGCAGGCACCCAATCCCTATTCAAATATCAAAGTTGAGTTTAATTATTTTTTTATTCGTAAAGTTATGTTTATTAAATACGCTATGGCATATGTCATTATGCCCGGCGGATTCGGGACGTTAGACGAGCTTTTTGAGGCCGTCACATTGATTCAGACCAAGCGGGTGAAACCGCTTCCGGTCATTTTGTTTGGTTCGGAATATTGGGGCGGACTGGTGGAGTGGATTAAAGCCAGGCTGCTGGAAGATAAGCTGATTTCACCCGGTGATTTGGACATTTTAAAGGTAACTGATGATCCTGAAGAAATATTAAAGATCGTGAAGGAAGTTGCTGCACTGATTTCATAAAATTCAAAAGAGAGATTTTTAAATTAATGAATACAAAACATCGAGTTTTTTTTCAAAATGCAAAAAAAATGAAAGCCATCAAGTCCGGGAGCATAGATCTGGTGGTCACTTCACCGCCGTATCCTATGATCGAAATGTGGGATGATATTTTCAAGAATAGGAACCCCAAGGTCAAGACGGCGTTTAAAGAAGGAAATGGTAACGCGGTGTTTGAATTGATGCACCAGGGGCTTGATGCCGTCTGGGATGAAGTGGTCCGTGTTTTGAAAAATGGCGGGTTTGCATGCATTAATATCGGTGATGCGGTCCGGACCATCAACGGGAATTTTATGCTTTACCCCAATCATTCCAGAATATTAACATTTCTTCATAAAAAGGGGTTATCTCCGTTGCCGGCAATCATCTGGCGCAAGCAGACCAATGCGCCGAATAAATTTATGGGGTCCGGGGTGCTTCCGGCCGGTGCATATGTAACGCTGGAACACGAGTATATACTGGTATTGCGCAAAGGTGGGAAACGGGAATTCGGTACTGAAAAATTCCGGGCCGCTCGTCAGAATAGCGCCTTGTTCTGGGAAGAACGGAACCAGTGGTTTTCAGATGTCTGGATGGACTTAAAAGGTGCCCGGCAGAATCAGGTTGACAAGAATGTCCGAAAAAGAAGCGGTGCCTTTCCGTTTGAACTGTCGTACCGTCTGATCAACATGTACTCTGTCAAAGGAGACACGGTTCTGGACCCGTTTCTGGGAACCGGAACAACCATGTTTTCCGCAATGGCTTCATGCCGAAACAGTGCCGGGATCGAAATTGATAAAAATTTTTCAGAGGTCATTGACGCCCAGTTTAGTTCAATTGTTAATTTTTCCAATGATCATATCAATGAAAGGCTCCGGCGGCATGAGGCCTTTGTCAAGGAACGGATACAGACAAAAGGCCCGTTAAAGCATACCAACCATAATTACGGGTTTCCAGTGATCATGAACCAGGAAAAGAATCTAATGTTTAATCCGCTGAAATCAGCCGAAAAAACAGGAGCGGGTCGTTTTGAAATCGGGTACTCCGAAGATCCGGAGATCAAAAATATTCAACAGCAGGAATATCCCGTTGAAAAGGGAAAGAAGAATTATCAGCAGCTGGAATTGAAGATGTAAAATTATAATAAAATCTGTACTGGCAGGACCTCCATGAATCTTGTTTTCTTCTTAATTGTACTGATCGCTTTTGGTTTTGCGGGATGGCAGCAGATTGTCTGGGTGTCGGTGGAAGGGGTGATCTCTCCCATTGAAGCTCTATCCGTTGCCATGGTCGAATCCGCCACTGGTGCCGTGGAACTGGCTATCGGACTGGTGGGGGTGATGACCCTGTTTCTTGGGTTGATGAAAATCGCGGAAGAGGGCGGTCTTCTTAAAGTGATTTCCCGGCTGATTCGTCCGCTGATGGTGAGGCTGTTTCCGGATGTGCCCCCGGATCACCCTGCCATGGGGGCCATGATTTTAAATATGTCGGCCAATGCTTTGGGGTTGGGAAACGCTGCCACGCCGTTTGGAATAAGGGCCATGCAGGAGCTTGACAAACTGAACACAAACAAAGGCACAGCCACGGATGCCATGGCTTTGTTTCTGGCGATTAATACGTCCAGTATAACACTTTTGCCGACCGGCGTGATCGCATTACGGGCGGCAGCGGGTTCTGTGGACCCGGCCGGAATATTGCCCACCACTCTGTTTGCCACCATGGGATCAACAACCGTCGCCATTATTGCGGCCAAAATGTACTCACGGTTTTCAAAAGTCAAAAAAGAAGCGGACCTGGGGCAAGCTGCAAATAACACGGAAACGACCAGTGATTCCGATGGCCTGCCGGCGGAAGATTTTTCGTCATCAGGATACCCTCTGTGGGTCAGCATCTTTGCGCTGGGTGTGCTGGCATCGTTTATTCCGTTAACGGTTGTCTATGGGAAAGTGATTTCCCCCTGGATTATCCCGTCATTGATGATCGGCTTTCTGACATTTGGCGTCATCCGGCGGGTCCGGGTTTATGAAGCGTTTGTTGAAGGTGCCAAAGAAGGGTTTCAGGTAGCCATCAAAATTATCCCTTATCTGGTTGCAATCCTGGTGGCTGTGGGCATGTTCCGGGCCAGCGGCGCCATGGATACCATGGTGAACTTTCTGGGGGTCTGGACCGGGAAAGTGGGACTTCCTGCGGAAGCGCTGCCCATGGCCCTGCTGCGGCCTTTGTCCGGTTCCGGTGCCTACGGGATTCTGGCATCGGTGATCAATGACCCGGCCATCGGGCCGGACAGTTATGCCGGATACCTGGTGAGTACGCTTCAGGGATCTACGGAAACGACTTTTTATGTGCTGGCGGTTTATTATGGAGCGGTGCAGGTAAAAAGACTGCGGCATACCCTGGCGGCCGCCCTATCTGCAGATATTGCCGGAGTCATTTTTGCGGTCATTGCCTGTAATTATCTGTTTGGGTAACGAGTTTATTCCCACTTGTCATGCTTTTTATTTAAATCAATCGTATCATCATTTTGATCAGGAGGTTGGGGTTGGGCGTGTTCATACATCCGGTTTTCCTGGATCAGTGCTGTGAGCATCCAGTTGGCAATACTGATGAGCAGGGAACCGAATATGGCCGTCCAGAACCCGGTCACTGTAAAGCCTGAAATAAGCCCGGAAGCCATTTTCAGCATGAACGCATTGATGATAAATGTAAAAAGGCCCAGGCTCATGACGTTTATGGGAAGGGTCATGATGAGCAGCAGGGGCCGGAAAAACATGTTTAAAATGCCTAAAACAGCGGCTGCGAAAAACGCGCTGAAAAAGTCCTTTACATAGATGCCGTCAAGAACATAGGCGGCAAATAAAACCGCGCCGGTCAGGCACAGCCATTTGATCAGCAGCCGGCCCATCATCTGGTTCCCAAAGTTACCACCATAGGGGGATTGTCTATAAAAGTTTGTAATTCTGATGTGTCGCATGAACCATCCTGCCGTTAATTGATATGGTTAAGCTGCTGTCAGTGCCGGCTGCAATAATGATTTTCTCTGTTCCGCCGCCGCACAGCTCCGGATTTTCTGCTCGTAACCATCTGAAATCAAGCTTTTCCAGAGCCTCTTTTAATAGTGATATCTCAGATTCAATTATTTCTGTTTTTTCAGATGCGTTTAATTTAAAATAATCTGAAATCAGTTGGTTATATTTTCTTTTGATTGCCGTTTGAATGCAGTGCTTACTCAGATCCAGGCTGAGTCCTATAATTTTTTTATTTTCCATCATTTTAAAGGGATGGTAACAGTTTTCAAGGTGGCGATGCAAGGGAGATTTTGACAACAGGGAGATTTTGATAAAGCTTTTTTAATGGCTTCGTAAAAAGCTTTGTAACGCAGTCGCGCGTCGCTGTATCAAAAAATTTAAATCCATGGAAGAATATTGAACGATGATTGATTTTAAAATTTCTAAAGATTCAAAACTCTGGCAACAATACGACCGGAAACATATATGGCACCCCTATACTTCGATGATGAATCCGCTGCCTGCATATACCGTCAGCTCTGCGCATGGGGTTTTTCTGCAGCTGTCCGACGGGCGGGAACTGATTGACGGTATGTCCTCCTGGTGGACCGCGATTCACGGATATAACCATCCGCAGTTAAATGCAGCCATTAAAGAGCAGATAAACTCCATGGCCCATGTGATGTTCGGCGGATTAACGCACCAGCCGGCGATCGGTCTGGCAGAACGTTTAATCGAATTAACAGCCAAGCCGCTTCAGCATGTTTTTTTCTGTGACTCGGGTTCTGTTGCCGTGGAAGTGGCGATTAAGATGGCGATTCAATACTGGTTCGCGCAAGGAAAGACAAACAAGCAGCGTCTGCTTACTGTACGTGGTGGATACCATGGGGATACATTCGGTGCCATGAGCGTATGTGATCCGGTTAGCGGGATGCACCAGATGTTTAACGGGGTTCTTCCGCAACATTTTTTTGCGCCAAAGCCGCTACGTGATGACGGAACGTGGGATGATGCATGGATAAAGGAGTTTAGAGCTCTGCTGGAAAGCAATCGTGATGAAATCGCTGCGGTGATCGTTGAACCGATTGTTCAGGGAGCTGGTGGGATGAATATCTATAATGCGGAGTATCTGCGCAAATTCCGATGTCTATGCGATGAGAACGACGTGCTGCTGATTTTTGATGAGATCGCCACCGGTTTTGGGCGTACGGGTATGTTATTTGCCTATGAACACGCTGATGTGGTTCCGGATATACTTTGCCTGGGGAAGGCTATGACCGGGGGATATATGACTTTGGCTGCCACCCTGACCTCTAAGAAAGTGGCACAAGGTATTTCCGCAGACGGACACGGTGTTTTAATGCATGGTCCCACGTTTATGGCAAATCCCATGGCCTGCCGTGTGGCAGTTGAAAGTATCGATCTGCTTCTGGAAAGCCCTTGGCAGCAGCGGGTGGCTACGATTGAAAAGCAGATAAATAATGAACTTGCATCTTGCTGCAAACTGCCTGTTGTCACCGA
>JAJRPH010000527.1 GCA_024280875.1 Deltaproteobacteria bacterium
AGACGGAAAAATTGGTCCGGAATCCGTCATCGTGGAACCGACCAGCGGAAATACCGGCATTGCGCTGGCATTTGTTTGCGCAGTAAAAGGATACGGTTTACGCCTGACCATGCCGGATACCATGAGTATTGAACGGCGTAATCTTCTGGTTCACCTTGGCGCTGAGCTTATTTTAACACCAGGGTCTGATGGGATGAAAGGCGCAATCGCAAAGGCGGAAGAAATCGTCACATCGAGTCGAAATTTTTTTATGCCCGATCAGTTTAAAAACCCTGCCAACCCCGCTATTCATCGTATTACCACTGCCGAAGAAATCTGGAACGATACCGAAGGCCAGGTGGATATCTTTGTCTCCGGGGTGGGGACCGGCGGTACGATTACCGGTGTTACCCAGGTGTTAAAAGAACGGAAACCCTCGTTTAAAGCCATTGCCGTGGAACCTGCTGATTCACCGGTGTTATCCGGGGGCAGTCCGGGACCTCATAAGATTCAGGGAATTGGCGCCGGATTTGTCCCGGATGTGCTGGACCAGGCGTTGATTGATGAAGTGGTGACCGTAACCAACGACGAAGCTTTTAAAACAGCGCGGATGCTGGCTAAAAAAGAAGGATTGCTTTGCGGAATTTCCTCCGGCGCTGCGGTGGCGGCGGCACTGAAGGTGGCTCAGGAGTCGAAATCAGAGGGTAAAAATATAGTCGTAATCCTGCCGAGTACCGGGGAAAGATATATCAGCACGGATCTGTTTCAGACAGCGTAAATAAAATAATTCCGATGGTTTCCGATACTTCATTATTCGGTTTAAAGAATGGAATGGAGGCTCATAACGAAATCGTTCATTGTTGGTTTTTAAAGGATATTCAGGTCAAAACAGTGGCGGCATTCACTGGCGGGGATATCGCTACGACGACGATTTCCGAACTCCACTTGAGGAATATCGGGGAAAAGCAAGACGGTGTGGATATGGCCCAGGCAGTGCTGATTGTATTAAATGAATTGTACGGACAAATCATTTCACCGGATGGCCTTGGAATCTTGAAAAAGCAGCTCAAAGGGCTCGGAGGTGAATTGGATGGCGTAGCAAAAGAGATTAAATCTTTGGGCGGTCAGCTTAAAGGTTTGTTTGAGTGATAAGGAATGATGGCAAAGAAAAAAGCCCAAATTCTTTTTTGCGCTGCATTCTTCGTCACTGCGGAGTAGGCTAACTACGCCTCATTCCTCAGAATTTGCGCGCCTCGCCAATTTTATAAGATTGGTGGATCTTTTTTCTTTGCCATCCGAATCTGGCTTTTTACGACTTTATCAAGGAATATATGATTTAAATAAAAAAAGGGATGCTTGTGAAAGCATCCCTTTTTTATTGAGTTTTATAAAATCTGGTTGTGAGAATTAAACTCCCCGGTTTTTCAGATCGCTGACAATATCAATATAAAAGTCAGGCGCGTCAAATCCAGGCGTAATGCCGAAAAACATTCCGACGATATTTAAATGATCGCATCCTGGACTCCACCATGCTGCATCTTCGACACCGCGGAAATTCCCCCATTTAGCGCTTTCAACACTGACCAGGCCATCATTATCCCCTGCCAGGCTGAGCATGATCATCCAGGGAACTTCCAGTAAAACACTGGGGCATCCCCATTTCGCCTTGGCAGCCCAGCTTTGATAATAAATGTTGGGATCATTCGGATTATAGGTGTTAAATATTTCCATATACGTGGTGGTGACATCGTATCCGTTTTCAACGCTGTTGGGATCAGAGTCTCCGAAAAGATAAGCATAAACAAAATCAAGAGCGCTTCCAAGAGCATTAACGGTACCATCGTTGAAGCTGAACATAATAAGATCGGCCAGTTCGCTTCCTCTATGGGGGCCGGCAATGCTGGTATGGGATGCAACTTTGGAGCCAAGTCCGAGGTTTGAAATAGCGTATCTCGAATAAATTGTTCCGTGAGAATGGCCGATGATATTGACTTTTTCGGCTTTTGAGATGGCTAAAATATAAAGAACCTGATCTCTAAAATCCTCGGCTTTGTTGACCGTGCTGTCCATACCGTTGACAGACGTAATATAAACGTCACAACCTTCATCTTCCAGCGGCCCTTCAATGCCCCACCAGTAATCCATTACACCTAATATTGAAGCAGAAGCGCCCATTCCGTGGGCAAGAACAACCGGATATCGGGTGTCACAGGTGTCTGCGCTGCCGCCCGCTAAAGCGATTCCCGGAATTGAGATGACTAAAAACAGTGCCAGAATTCCTATGATTTTTTTACTCATTGTTTTTCTCCTGTGGATTTAAATCCGTGTTATTTTATTTAAGTTTCGTTTTTCCATGCAAACAGTGTTTTTATTTGTATCCAGTATTATATATCGTCCAGATAAAAACAATCGGGGAAACCCTGATTTTAAGTTTCGTAAAACCTGATTTCATTTAACCCAAAAAGAACAGGATGAGCGCCTCCGGAATATTTTGACGTATACTCTATGAGTTTATTCTAACCTTCTGAAATAATATATATATTTATTTTTTTTATGCCTGTTTCCGGTCTTTTTA
>JAJRPH010000528.1 GCA_024280875.1 Deltaproteobacteria bacterium
CTATATTAATGATAAATTTGTTAATATCAAGCATGAGACATGTATAAGAGAAAAATGTAAGATTATTATAAACTGATGGGGCCAGGGGATTACTTCGTCGTTCGTTCCTCACTCCTCGTAATGACAGCCGGGCTTTAGGGAACTTTCAAAAATTATGGCGCAATTCCGGTGTATTAATTTTTTCCACTTCCCTTAGATGTTTTCGTTCAGACACTTGTCACTGCTTTGGTTATCATTTTTTTGTCGGGAAATAATCCTGACCTACGAACCGTATGTCACCCGGGGAAGCTCAATGTAAGCATCCGGTTTCTCATCTTTTTTCTGGATGGCGAAAAAACGCCGTTCAATTTCTTTAAGTACGCCGGCTTCATAATAAACCATTCCACACTTTGAACAAATCTCCACAGGGGTGTTCGGCACCAGAAGATAGTTGCCTTTATATGCATATAGGTATTCTGTTCTGCGCTTCTCATAGTCAGGGGACCCGCAAAAATTACATTTTTTGTTCATTTTTTTTTCTCCTTGTCCAAGGATCAATGAATTTTGGGGGTTTCGGGACATAAACGGTAATGACCGCTATTTTTTCTCCACGCCATCCACATACGATATGGATAGGAATGTTTTCCGAAAAACCCAGCACAAGACAACTCTCCCCCAAACCAAGATCAGGATAATTTTCTATGATTTGACCGTTCAGGAGCGCCTCTTCAATCTGGTAAAAAGCGAGATCATCCGCCTTTCTTTCAATATCCGCATGGAGCGTGTAAACATAGCCCCCACTGAGAACTTTTTGTCTGATCATATCATGCTTCATTGAATCTCCAAAGGCCTTTTCGAGAAAGAATGCCGATATAGCGGTTTCAGCCCTACGTATTCGCCATGTTTTTTTCATTCATGGGTGTTCGATGTTCATCTTTCACCTTCCCATTGTCTGAATAAAACATCCTCCGCTACCGGTGCTTTGTCCAGGAGTGTCGCTCTCGGTTTCTATGCTTAAATTTATAGCGATGACTCCGGAAGGGCCGTCTGCAAGAAATACAAAAATAGATTCATCGTCAGTGGAAAACCCGCTGAATATATCTGATGAACTTCCGATTGAATTGTAGGACCATCCGGTTTCCTTCGCCGGTTGCGCAGGATTTGAAATGTTTACTGTAAATAAACCGTTTTCGCCATCAGCAATAAATGCATAATCCCCTGAAACTGAAATTTTTTCGGCATTTCCGGGAGTGTCCAGAGTGGTAACAAGTATAGGCGTTATCTTGTTACTGACATCAATGACATCGATCCCCCTGCTTCCGTCAGCAATATAGACATAATCCCCCCAAATTGAAACGCCCCCGGCAATGCCGGGAGTATCAATTGAAGCAAGACTCTTCGGGTTTGATTTATCCGTAATATCTATAATCATCATGCCATTGTTGCCATTGGCGATATAGGCATAATTGCCTGAGATTTCGACATCATTGACTTCGCCCTGAATGGAAACGGAAGCGACCGGGAAAGGCGATGATTTATCAGTTATGTTGATAATCGACAAACCCTGGTCCACCCCGGCAACATAAGCATAATCACCTGCCACATCCAAACGAATTGAATTACCGGGTATTTCACAGTTGCCAATGATTTCAGGGGAAGATTTGTCCGAAAGGCTGATAATTTGCAGGCCGTGGTCACCATCAGCGATAAACGCAAAATTGTCTTTTACCGTAACATTGTTTGCTGTTCCGGGAGTTTTGCAAAATCCCGTTAAGAAAAACTGAATGTTCTGGGGTGAAACCGTCATATGAAGGATTCTTAAACCTTCTGATTCGGGTGTATTGCCGACTTGATTATCTACCACATAAATGTAGTCCCCTGAGATATCTATTGAAACCGCATCCGCCGGAGTATCATAGAATGCGGCGGAATGCATGTTTGATTTGTCGGTAATATCAATTTTATGCATGCCGGACTGTTCGCTGGTAATAAAAAGCGTATTCTCATTTTCTCCAAAGCTTATACCGGTTGCCCCTGAATCAGAGTAAACCCATGCCGGGTTGTCAATGGGTGATGTTTTATCGGTAATATCAATCGCCCTGAGACCTTCTGATGTGTAGGTAATATATGCAAAACTGTCATTTGCTCGGATCGCGATTTCACCGCCGCCATGCACATAAGAGCTCGCTTCAGTCGGATTTTGCGGATCAGATATATCGATAATCTCTATTCCGCTTCCTTCAAGCGCTGTATACAGGTAAGCACCGGATATCATGAGGTCTCGTGACCCGGCCAAGGCAAGCAACTTGATTCCCTCCGGCTGATCCGGCTGACTGATATCAATAACATGAACCCCGTTAAAAAGATCCGCCACCCAGGCATAGTGATCTGTAACAAATATGTCCATCGCGTATATAAGGCCCCAGGCGCCTGGAAGGCTGACGGTACTCAGAAGTACTGGATCAGCAGGTTCTGCAACATCAAGAATCAAGACGCCTCCCAAACCACATGCCAGGTATGCGATTTGATTTTCAACATATACGCCATTGATTTCAATGGAATCATTGTCAGTATAAAAATAAGAACCGGCAATGACCGGGGTTTCGGGATCAGATACATCAACCATCCGGAGACCGTCATTTTTGCAGGCAACATAAAGGAGATCTTTGTTTTGAGCATAAAAAATTCCCCCAATCTGACCGGATTCAGTTACAGAAAAGAGAGTAATCAGGTTCAGGTCAGAGTCTAAAACACTGACTTGGTCACCATCCCCCATGAAGACGAGATCTCTGGAAGTATCAACAGCAATCGCCTTGGTCGGATGAAACGGCCATTGACCGGCTAATTGATGGGATTTTGTTAACGTTTCACCGGTCACAGGTGATGTAAACAGATAAAGAATTATCAGAATAAAATATATGATTTTCGATTTCATTATTTGATCCATGAGATATATTGTTTTATTTTACGGAATATCAACTTCAATACGTAAAAATTCCGGGCCCGGCTCTCGCATGCCAAGGGTGTGAAAATGAGTATTGGAATCAAAAATAATCGGTGTCCCTCTCATAAAACCGCCGTAAGTGCCGGGCAGTTGTTTGCCATCAACCATCAGGTGCCATTTTTCATCCATGGTTAACACATGATAGGCGATGTGTTTCCCATCCGGCGAAAAAGCCGGCATACCAATAATCCTGAATGTGGGCTGTGCCTGACCGTCAACAACTAACGCTGTTTTACCGGGACCCGTCATGGTATTGTAAGCCATTCTTTTGGAGTCAGGGCTGAAAATGTAATCTTTAATGGCATAAAATGACAAAGGCTGTTCTTTACCGTTGATAACCGTCACCCATTTGTTGCGATTTTTATTTAACGCCCGGTACACGACTGTTTTTGAATCCGGGCTGAAATAAGGTTCCCCAATTGATTTGTAGATTTTCCCGGGTTTCCCATCAACGACGATTCTGGCACCATCTTCATCAGCGGCTGAAAACGCATACCGTTTGGAGTCCGGACTGAACTTGAATGGTTTGATATTTTTATACGGCTCACTTTGTATGCCATCAACAATGCAGTAGATTTCTTTGCCATCGATTGCCGTATATGCGTATCTGGAAGAATCCGGACTGAAATAAAACTGCAGGATCTTGTCAAAGGAAGGGCCTTTTTTACCGTTTATATTGATATGCCAGTTAAATCCGTCGGCAAACGCATATGCAAAAGAACTGGAATCCGGACTAAAAACCGGCAAGCCAATCCGGTCATGTGTCGCCTCTTTCTTCATGTCACGCGCCAAAATCAGCTTTTTCCCCTTTAAGGCGACAAAAGCAAAATGCTTTGAGTCCGGCCTGTAAATATAAGTGAAAATTTTGTCATAAACTTCACTTTCAACCCCGTCATAAACCAGGCACCACTTTTCTTTTAATCCCTTTTTTTCAATGCGCGCTTTATAGGCAATATGTTTTGAATCATAACTGAAATAAATATCTTGAATAAAATTATATTTTTTTTGGGGTTTGCCGTCAATTACTAAAAAACAGCTATTCTCATTAAAGGCAACGTAAGCAAAATGCTTTGAGTCAGGACTAAATGTTATATTTTTTTTTATGGGGATACCGTCATAAAACGGGCCGGGTTTTCCATCAACGACAACGCATTGTTTGTTGTTTTTGACTGCCCGATAAGCGTATCTCGATCCATCGAAGCTGAATGATAATTTGTCAACAATATCAAAAGAGGGATCCTGTTTGCCGTCAACAA
>JAJRPH010000529.1 GCA_024280875.1 Deltaproteobacteria bacterium
GAGAATCACAATACGGGTAGATGGCAGTGAAATATCGGTCCGGGAAAGGAGTGCTTCAAACGCAGCCATGTCCTTTGCCGGATCCATGTCAACCGGATCCGGTTGATAACCTTCAGACCCAGGATATGGGCGATGCGTTCATTTAAGTCCTCATCTTTGATTTGCCCGTCAATGTCTTCGGGAACAAAAACAATGGCCGGATTCGAAGCAATGGTGGTTTTGATTTCAGACGTGATGACAGATTTATCCGGCTGCAGAGACGATATTGTACCAGTATGCGAAGAAGAATAATCCCGCCCGGCGCTCTGTACCTGGGGCGTACGCATACGTTGAATCAGGCGGTCACAGGCACTGGTTGAAAAACTGATGCGGCCAAGGGCACGATTTTGCTGCCAGATCCCTGTTACCAGAAGTATCAGGCGCGGGATCAGACCATAACATAAGAGGCAATAGCATAAAAACGGCCACCATGAAACCAGATCCGGAGTGGACATGTGTATCATGCCATCCTTTAATATCATCTGGCTTCCCTGTATTTGCGTAATAGTCGGATGAGGAGAAGAAACCCATGACCAGGGCAGAGAAAAAGCATCCACAATGCGGTAAACCGTTTCCGGCTCTGGATGCAGGGTGGATTGCCAGCCAAAGGCAAGGTCCGTGATGCTCAGTTTAAGGACCGTGGCGCAGAGGAGTCCGATGTTAAAACAGACGCCGAAAGTCTGGGCCAGGATAAATACCGGCCAGAAGAAAACGGAACCGTACAGCGTTTTTTGGCGGCCGATAAACCCGGCCATGGCATATATACGGGCGCGCTGATCCGCAGGCAACGAAGTCTCGCCAGCCAGTTTTGCATGCCGGGTCAGGCGAAGAATGAGTGAAGAAATCAGCGGGTAGATTCCTCTAAAAGATTTAGTTAATCCCAATCCGGAAAGTATCAGGGATGTGCCCAAAAATATAAGCAGGATAAACTGGGGAACAATCAGCACCCAGAGGCCGGTAAAAATATTTATGGGGGCTGTGCCGCCGTATGAGAGGACGGACCATGCGAGGGCCGCACCGGACAACAGTGAGGCAATAATGACAAAACTGCGCAGAAGATCGACGGTTTCGCGATATCCGTCTCCCGGCAGCCTGCTGACCCAGGAAAATGTTTTTTGGTGTGTTTTTCTTTTTTCATCCAGCCAGTATTTTATCAGAGCCCGGCGGGAAAAGGGCGGTTTGTGGGATTTCTCATAGTACAGGAAATGTCTGCGGTCTGATGATAACGTATCGGGGGAATCGGCTTTTGAAAGTTCACCGGATGCCTGATTCAGAAAATATTCCAGATCAATCAGATCATTTACCTGCCATTTTATCTGCAACGCATTTTTCCTTAAAAGGGTTTTAAATTTTTCTTATATTTTAGATCATAATAATGTATCATAATTATTTTGATAGTCCCATAAAAAGTCAGATTTCGAAAGCATTGAAAAGCCCTTGCACAATAATTAAATCAATTTCGTAAAAGAAAGGAAAATCAATGACGCCCATACTGCCTCCGGATATGCCCCTGTGGATCAGTAAAATGCTTCCAAAAAACAATATCCGGTATTCCGTTAATGTGGATGATTGCCAGAATATGCATGTGATGGAATCCGGGCAGGGCTTCCCGGTATTGATGCTGCATGGTAATCCCACATGGGGGTTATTGTATCGCCGGATCATGGACCGCATGGCTGACGATGAAATTCGCTGTATTGCACCGGATTTGATCGGGCTTGGGTTCTCAAGCAAGCCGCGGTCAATGGATGAGCACACCCTTGAAAATCATGCGCGCTGGGTCGGATCGCTGATTGATTCGCTGGACGTGGAAGGTCTGGTCTTTGTCGGCCAGGACTGGGGCGGTCCCATCGGGCTCCGGGCGCTGGCAGACCGGCCTCATTTGTTAAAAGGACTGGTGATTTTAAATACTGCCATTGCGCCGCCAAAGCCTGATTTTAAGCCCACGGTGTTCCATAAATTCAGCCAGATGCCCGTTATCAGCAATATTGTATTCCGCTGGTTTGGTTTTCCGCAGAACATACTTCATAAAATCCAGGGGAATCCGGACAGCATCAGCGGAAATACGGCAAGGGCCTATCAGTATCCATTAAGAAAATTCAGGGACAATGTAGCGCCTCTGGCTTTGGCGCGGATGGTGCCCAATGGCTTGAATCATCCGTCTGTTGAGCCCTTACGGAAATGTCAGGTTTTGGTGGAATCATTTAGGGGGCCGGCTGAAATTGTTTGGGGGAATAAAGACCCCATCCTCGGGCGGGCGTTCAAGCGGGTTCACGCTCTGCTTCCGGATGCCGGTGTCACACGGACACCGGCAGGTCATTTTCTCCAGGAAGAAGTACCGGACGAAATTTCAGCCGCTATCCGGAAGGTGGTTGGGCCAGTAAGTGTTTAAATCATTTTGTTTGCCTTAAACCACTCAATCGCATCCTTGATTGACTCCTCCACCGGCTGAAATTTGAGTCCCAGTTCTTTTTTTGCTTTTGTATTATCAACGTACAGGTAATTGGATGCGTAAGAGACCTCCACCGGGGTAGACAGAGGCGGTTTTTTGCTGATGCGGTCCGCCCATAGGGAGAGAGCGTATGTTCCGCCTTTCAGAAGGCTGGTCGGAACCTTTGGAATAAATATTTTTTCATTGCCGGTGTGGGCTTTGTATACCATTTTCATGAATTCGGAAATCGCGACATTTTTGTTGCCCAGAATATAGCGTTCACCGGTTTTCCCTTTTTCCGCAGCCAGAATGTGCCCTTTGGCCACGTCCCGAACATCCACGATATTGATGCCGCCGCTAAAGGCGGTTCGATTCAGCCCTGAAATAATATCAATAATCATTTTGCCAGTTCCATGATTTCAATATCAAGATTCTTGATATTGGCCGTATTCTCTTTGGGCTTGACGAAAGCACGCACCTCAATATTTTTTTCAAGCAGCTGAGCCACCACATGAGAACCGATAAAACCGGCAGCACCGGTCACTAATGCTTTTTTCATTATAGAAGTCCTCTCTCCGAAAGTTAATTAAATGGTAAAAGGGTGGCTGAAAACGTCAGTTATTGATGGCAAAGAAAAAAGTCCAAGTCCAAGGCGTCGCAAATCCCGAAGAATGAGGCGTGCTTTTTTGTACTCCGCAGTGATGAGGGATGCAGCGCAACGCAGGAATTGGATTTTTTACGAAGCCATCAAAGGCCCATGAATTTTGCGGCGATACCTTTCATGATTTCATTGGTTCCGGCAAAGATTGACATCACCCGCACATCCCTCAAGCCACGGGCAATGGGGCAGTCTTCGGTCAACCCGAAATCCCCGAAAAGGTCAAGGCACCGGCTGGCGATTTTATTGTCAAGGTCCGTGATCCAGTATTTTGCCATGGATGTTTCAACTACAACATTTTCACCGGCTGCATGCCCGGCAATGAGTTTATCTAAAAACGCTCTGCCAATTTTGACTTCGGTCATCATCTCAACAATGGCAAATTGAGCGGCCTGGGACTTTGAAATGGGCTTGCCGGCCGCATCGGTATGAGTTTTACAGTAATCGATTGTCAATTCTATCATTAATTCTGCGGCCGCCTGGGCGCCGATGGAGCACATCAGCCTTTCCTGCTGAAGTTTTTCCATCAGCATCATAAACCCCATGCCCTGCTGGCCCAGAATATTTTGCCTGGGAATCCGGCAGTTGGAAAAGAACAATTCCGCCGTGTCCTGGCTGGAAAATCCCATTTTATCAAGCTGGCGTCCTTTTTTAAAACCCGGGGTGCCGTTTTCAATCAGATAAAGAGATACACTCTGGTAAGGGTTTTCTTCAGCAGGGTTTTTTGCGGCCACAATGACAAGATCAGCGTTAATCCCATTTGAAATAAAAGTTTTGGAACCGTTGATGACGATTTCATCACCATCAATTTCGGCGGTTGCCTGCATGCTCGCAAGGTCGCTCCCGGCAGCCGGTTCGGTCATGGCAACAGCGGTAATGATATCACCGGAAATACATCCCGGAAGGTATTTCTTTTTTTGCGCATCAGAACCAAATGTATTGATGTACGGCACGATAATATCACTGTGCAGCATACTGCAAAGACCGGTGTGATTGGTCCGGGCCATTTCCTCGGCAACGATAACGGAATAAAGGAAATCTCCGCCCATTCCGCCGTATTCAGAAGCCGCCCAGGTACAGAGAAACCCTTCCTTGCCCATTTTTTGCCAGGCTTTTTTGGGAACAATATGGTCTTTTTCCCATTGTTCCACATTGGGGGTGACTTCTTTTGCCAGAAAGGTTTTCAAACGCAGCCGGAACGCTTTATGCTCATCCGTATATTGCAAAATATCCATTATATGTACTCCGTAAATGCGTGATGTCTACTCAGGGCTATTTCAGCTTGCCGATAATGCTGTCTGCAATTATATCTTTTTGTATTGTCGGCGGCCCCTGGAAAATTTCCGCCTGCTTGGCGTCGCGGAAAAAATGTTCCACTTCATATTCGGTCATGTATCCATAGCCGCCCAGCAACTGGATTGCTTCATCAGTTACTTCCATGGCTGTTCGGGCAGCGGTCATTTTGGCCATGGATGCCTGGTGCGGTTCAATCTTTTTGTTATCAAAACACCAGGCGGCATAATAGGTCATGTAACGGGCAGCTTCGATTTTTGAAGCCATATCCGCCAGTTTATGACGGGTGATTTGAAATTGGGCCAGTTTTTTCCCGAACTGTTCTCTTTGCTTGACGTAGTCCAGAGCCCGGTCAAAAGCTCCCTGGGCGGTTCCCAGTGCCTGCCCGGCGATCTGAATCCTGTTTTCCATAAAAAAATTCTGCGTCAGGCCATAGCCGCTGCCAGGTTCTCCGATCAGGTTTGATCGGGCAACACTCACATTTTCAAATGTTATGTCGGTAAACGGCATCATTCGGCTCCCCAGATTCTGGCTGATCTTATCGACGAATATGCCGTCATGCCCGGCTTCAACCAGTATCAGGGACATCCCGTTAGTCGCAGGATCCGCTTTCGCTTCTGTTTGGCACAGCACCACATAGAGTCCGGCGGTATTGCCGCACGGAACCAGTGTTTTTTTGCCGTTAATCACCCAGTCTCCACCGTCCGTATCGGCTGTTGTCGAAACTTTTGTCAGGTCATATCCCTGTTTTGGCTCCAGAAAGGCCCCGGTGCAAGTGAGTTGACCGTCTACAATCTGTGGAAGGAATTTTTCTTTTAAGCTTTGTCCCCCGTTTCTGAGGATGCATTCCGCTGCATACCCGGAAAACATCAGGGCGGCCCCCAATGTGGAATCCTTTTTACAAAAAGTTTCACACACAAGGACATGTTCAAATAACCCCATACCGCCGCCGTCAACATCTTCTGAGTAATGGATGCCTATAAAGCCTAGTTCTCCTGATTTCTTGACAATATTATCGGGGATTTTCTGTTCTTTTGACAATTCAATGATAACTTCCTTGTCAAATTCTCCCCTGGCGAACTCCCATGCGGCTTTTTGAATTTCCTTTTGTGATTTGTTGAGATTAAAATCCATATGAAACTGCCTCCTAAAATGATTGAGGGGCCGGTGTCTCCGGTTGGTTGGATCTGTTGTGTCTTCTTCCAAAATAACTAATTCATAAGAATTTGAAATGACAGATAAGTTATTCGCTGATACAGTGGTGATTCATCACCATGAAAAGTTTTTTGTGAGGCACAGCCAGGAGCAGAATGATGATTTAGATGCCGACCTGAAACCCCATCACTTGGTACAATGTTACGCTTCCAACATTTGATGGAAAATACCCGTATTCTGATAAAATGTCAAGCATAAATTTTTACAATGAATTCACAGGAAAAGCAGGGAAAGTCTTTTAGTGGATGGATCTGCAATTTGAATAAATAGTATCAATCGAAAATTGATGGCAAAATTTTTGAATTCATATTACAAATAAAATAAAAGATTGGGAATCGATTGACGTACCAAAAACAAAAATCTCAAATGCCCGGGGGATTAATATGGATACAAAATTTTATCAGTTCTGGAATGATTTTATCAAACAGGCAGCTAACGGCCAGATGAGTTCAACTGATTTTACGGGTTGGATGCGCCATGGCCCTGATGTAACGGAGATACCGGACACTCCGGATAAATTGACGGCAATGTTTAAAAAATATTACGGATTGGATCAAATGCCTGCTGATGCGCCGGATTATTCAGCAATGTTTGAATCCGCATCCAAGCAATTTAATAATTCACTGGCAAATTTATATTCAATTCTGGATGTGGTGCCGAAACAGGATTACCTGGATCTTGAAAAAAAATATAATGTTTTGAAAAGAAAAATGGCAGACTTGGAGGAAGTGGTCAGGCAATTAAAGCTTCTTTTTAAAACAGGTACACCGAATACGGAAGAGGGCATTGGCTCGCTCAACCAAATGCTGAAAGATCAGAATGAGCAATTTCTTAAGATGATGGACAGTCTTGCCGGGTTCTATGGAATCACAAAAGGCAAGGGTAGTGATGAAGAATAGGGTTTAGTTTACAGGACCTTTTCAGAATCGTCAGGTCGGCATGATGCTTCATC